>JAAZUV010000024.1 GCA_018623995.1 Methanobacteriota archaeon | reverse complement strand
TTTGGGTCAACGGCTGCATCGTACCAATAACTCGATACTGAAGAAGTACAACCGGAAGTACTGATGCTCGCAGAGCCGAGCAGTGCGCCGGTGGTAGCATTGATTCGTTGGATGCTTGGCGCTGTGTACATCGACGTACTGGAGTAACGAGTTGCATGAATTTCGTGTTCGGAAACTGGGACGACGATACCACGGTAATTCCAACTTGCACTGGAAGAAACAGAGAGATCGTTGAATTGCTTCGTGACGCTAGTATAGCCTTGGTCACCAAGAGCGACGAATTGACCGGTTGCATTGATGGTGGCTGAATTCGCTGCAGAAAGTTCGTTGCTGTTACGGAAATTCGCTACGTTGTTGGTAGGGTTCCCGCGAAGTGAGATTTCATTGTTGGCCGTTTCCAAATTGGTTCGTGAACCGTACTGGAACGATCCTGTTTGCTTACTCGACCATTGACCTGTACCGACGCCACCGAAGTCGTTGTTGTTGGTGAAGTTGCTCCATGTCGTGGTGCTGGCCTCACCGAGGAAGTTGAATTGGGCCGAGGTCACCTCAGCACCGAACGGGAATGTGATGACACCAGCAGACCCATTTCCTTGGCCATTGAAGGTGTGCGTGTACGAGGTTGCACCACCTTTGAACTGTGTTTCAGTCGTGGCAGAGGAGGCGAGTGGCGCCATCACTGAAATGAAAAAGATAAGAACAAGAAATACGGCTTTACGCATAGTGTACACACCCACTATCGCAAACTATCTCACCTAAGCATATCAACGCATCGGCTCGTGGTCACAACACAGTTCTCCGTAACCGTCTTGAAGAACGGCGTTCTTAGGCCATATCGAGGGGCGAGCATGGCAGGTGTATTTTCTCGATGGTGGGCGGCTCAGCATGGACGTCAATACTCGATTCTCACAACGTTTTTTGGGGCGTTTGTGATCCTGTTTCTTGCTAGTCTCTCTCAACTGTTGTTCCTTCAAGAATCTGCTACGTGGGGAGAATACACTGGAGCAGCGATTGGCGTGCTTGTCGCTGCTGCAACCGGATTGATCTTTGTTACACCGGAATTTTTGGTCTTCAAAGGACACGTTAGCACACTGGATGAGCTCTACGAGATTCGAAGTACGGCGGAACTAAAGCGACGACGCTCCGAAGGCGATCGCTCTGCTGCAGCGCTTGGTGCTGGTTACGAGGAGCGTTGGAATGCGTTTCTCCAAGAGCGTGGCTTGCGACGATGACGTGGTGGCGATTCTTTGCAACCCTCCGACTCGACAAAACTCTTGTTTCGAGAGATTTTACTTGCCGGAGGCATGATTGTTGTACTCATTGCTGCCTTGTATGCACACACCGGATCCATGCCTCCGTTGGTTGTTGTCGAGTCCTCGAGCATGGTTCATGATTCAGATGGCGAGGTAGGAAGCATCGATGCTGGAGACCTCGTCTTGGTTCACAAGTCCTCGTTTGAGAACATTGTAACGTTCGCAGAAGCGACCGACCCATCGAATCCATACTACGGTCACGAAGCACACGGTATGGAAGGCGATGTCGTCATTTACAAGAAAAATGGCGAAACCTCAACACCGATCATCCACCGTGCTATTCTTCGCGTTGTACCGAACGAAGCGTATGCTGCTACATCGACTGCAAATCCGTGCCCGACTGGAGGCACCTATGATGCTGAATGGAGCATTGAAGGAAGCAAAGGAGCGTGTGTACTCACATGGGATGTACCTGGTACCAATGTTGTGAATCAAGAAAGCATCAACATCTCGTTTGATGGAATCGATGCGGGCTTCTACGATTGTGAACGCTACGTACACGCTGGTGTTGAAGCCCATTTGGTCGTCCACAATTGGGTTCCAAAGCATTCTGGCCTTCTTACGCTCGGAGATGCCAACAAGTGCTCTGTTGACCAAGGTGCAGATGCAGTAAATGGATCTTCAGGCCTTCGCACGCTCGATGGTTCCGTCCTAGGGCCTGTTCAGGAGAGTTGGCTTGTTGGTCGTGCAGGTGGTGAGATTCCTTGGCTTGGGGCGGTGAAGCTTATGGTGAGTGGCACAGGTCCTGGATTGGAGTATGTTCCGGGCTCATCGCTCATGTACCTCTTTGCGTGCATCGGCGGCATTCTTGTCTTCCCGATGGTTGCAGATCCATTGATTCGTCGCATTTTCTCAACATCACCTGATCATATCCAAGCGCAACAAGAAAAGGCATTCCTCATCGCTCTGGGCGTAGATGAGGAGGAATAATCACTCTTCGCTTTCAGCAATGGCTCGGTTTCGGCCCAATTCACGTGCAGCGTTATCGAGACTGTTCTTGGTCATGGCGAGCAGTTCCGAGGCATAATCGAGATTCGATTGCTCAAGATAGCGCTCAATGCTCGCTTTTGATCGTCGAATGGTGGCCAAACGCTGCTCCGAGCTTTTTGGTCGAGTTTCCTCACCACGTTGCGCCATCAGCCACTCTTCGAGCAAGGCTTGGCCCCATTCAGGAGCACGGAATCGGGCGGACAGAACAATCTCAGCGTGCTTGTGACGGAATCGTACGCGAGAATCACGCGTCCGATTGGCTTGGATTGAACCGGGATTCCATTGGTCGAATGGGATGTGAAGATGATTCTTGCAGCGCAGGTGACCAGTTTCATCGATGCTTGCATCGATGATCAATGCTCCTCGCTGAAGGCGAATGAAGGCTTGAACAATGTTGTCTTCGATCAACCATTCAGCAATCTGAACCGATGGTTGCCCCCACTTATCGTTCGTCCATGATTCGATGGCGGCTCGATGCAACATGTTTCAACCTTCAACTCCCCATTCATGAACCTTCACATCCATGAGTTGGTGCATTGATTGATATGGAAGCGAGCACTCACGCAACCATGGCAGCATCATGGGGCGCAGTCGATTTCGACTGGCGCATCATTCCTCTCCTCATCTTTGGATGGTATTTGCTGCTCAAGCGTTGGGAACGAGATGGCGTCCTTGACCGATGGAACGCTACCCGAGTCTTCGGATTCGTTTTGATGGTTCGAACAAAGAAAGGACTCGACTTACTCGAAAAGGTCGCAAAACCGCGTAAGTTCTGGCGAATCTACGGTGAGATTTCGCTCTGGGTCTGCACCTTTGCCATGTTCATGGTGGCGCTCGTCGTGCTGCTGGCATTTGTCGGAGCGCTTCTCTCGCCCCCAGACGTACCGCCACCGACGGCAAGTGAATTGGTCGCTATTCCTGGAATCAATCCAATGATTCCGCTCTGGTGGGGCCTGATTGGATTCATCGTTGCTTTGGTGATTCATGAGTTTGGTCATGGTTTGCTCGCACGAGGACACGGCATGCGCATTCGTTCGTTTGGCCTGTTGCAACTAGGTCCATTGCCGCTTGGTGCTTTTGCTGAGCCTGAAGGTGAAGAGTTGTTCAAAGCTCCACGACGAGAACGACAACGTATGTTTGCTGCTGGACCTGCAACGAACCTATTTGCTGCATTCGTTCTGTTGCTGTTGCTTGGTGGAATTGCGGGTCAGTTCGCATCCGATGACCAATCCATTCACGTTACAGGAATCGTCAAGGGTGAAGGAGCGGATGAAGCGGGTATGTTGCCTTGGGATACGATCGAAACGATTCAAGGCGAAGACGTTGTTGGACTCGATGGGTTCCGCGACATTGTAGAACAATACAACGCGGGTGATTCTGTGCTCATCGGCGTTCTTCATCAAGATGGTACAAGGGAGACCGTTAATGCAACCTTTTCTGACAAATACACGTATTATCAGAACCTCGGTTTTTCTGAAGAACAATTGGACTCGTTTTCGATTGAACAAGGCGACCCATTCTTGGGGGTTGAGGGACTTTCTTCGAATACAGCAGGCATCGATCGCCTCGCAGGACCACTGTCTCCGAATGTGGAATACACCGCCTTGCAAAGGACGCTGATTGCTCCTCTGCACGTTGTAACCATCATGATCATCCCATTCGAATTCCAGGGTGTAGCGATGCATCCAAACGAGGAAGCAATGCTGCAAGCGGATGATACCTTCCTTGGAAACTTCCTCGGAAAAGAAGGCTTGTTGGTCCTCGTCAATCTGATGTTTTGGATGATGTGGGTCAACGTTCTGCTTGGATTTACCAACCTGATTCCAATGGTTCCTTTCGATGGAGGTCACATGTTCAAGGACATGGTTCATGCAGGACTTTCACGAGTTCGAGCCTTTGGACGGAAACTCAAATTGTGGAATTTCCATCCGCTCTGGGTGGATCAAATTTCAAGAAAAGCAAGCAACCTCTCTTCACTCGGGTTGCTGTTCATTCTCCTGTTCATCTTGATTATTCCTTACTTCTGATCACCGAACGATGGTTCTTCGACGTTGAAGTTCATCGAGAATCGAGGCCTTAATTGGAGCGTTCACATTCTCTTCGTTCTCAACGATACTCCGCTTCTGAATGTAATCCAGTGTTGGTGAGTTTTCGTTGTGTTGGCATACGATGTGGATGAATTCGTTGAGTGGCATGCCTTGGTCCCAATCAATGAATGCCCGTCCTTTCCGAGTTCGGGGTAAGGCAGGAATGCGACGAGCCAAAACACGTAGGCGTCCTTCGAGTGTTGATGTCTCAACACGGAAGATTCGCCATGAGTCTCCTCGAGTTCCCTTCAATCGATGAGCGTACAGAGGCATGAGCCCACAACGCTCTCCTTCGTATGCGAGAGCGTTGTACTGGTCGAGCGTTCGACCACTAAGATAGATCTTCTTTCCCTTGGTGGTTTTGACCTCAATGGGGAAGGAAATGTCGCCTCGCAAAGCGAGCAAATCGCCACTTCCTTCGATTCCTGAACCAGCAGCTCGGACCACAAGAAACGGGCGATTGAGAACCAATCGCATACGTTCCTTTTCTTCAACCGAGCACGATTTGATGACGGCTTCAACACCTGCAGGAATTCCAGCGAGAACGTGGCGTAGTTCTCGCTCGTACTGGCTTGTCATGTGACGACATTGTTGTCAGCCGCCTTTATTGACTTCGGTGGTTTTGCGACAAACCATCATCGTTCATTCAACTTGAATCGAGACGGAGGATTATAGGGCATCGTAGCATGGATATGTTCGTGCAAAAAATCTTGGTTCGAACCGATGATTTCCAACTTGCCTATCGCATTATGCACATGCTCCGTTCACGAAACATCGATGTTGAACAAGTTTCTCTGAAGCAGCCTTTGCCTTCGAAGGATGCGATTTGGATCGGGACTGTGGATGAGATTGCACGTAAATCATCTGAAGGCAGACCGATTGCTGCAGATCTTGAATCGATTGATCTTGCCGTAGAGGCTGCTATTTTTGCCTTGAAAGGCTCATCCAAAACGCATCGATTTACCATCGGAATCGATACTGGACCTCGCCCTGGTATCGCTTGGTTCACGGATGGTGTCCTTATCGATACGAAACAAACCGAATCCATCGAACAATGCATCAAAACGGTTGATTCCTTAATTGACCATCATGACTTCCAACATCTTTTGATTCGAATGGGCAAGGGATCGCCATCGCATCGTAACCGACTACTCAATGCCATGCTTCAACAAGGATATGTTGTCGAATTGGTCGATGAACGGAAAACCTCTCGTGGTCTCAATCGAAATCAACACAGTGTTTCTGCTATTCGTATTGCGACATTGGCAGGTGAGCGAATATGGGAAATGGTTGAATTGCAACCAACGGAAGGCGAGGTGAAGGAACTTCAACGTCGAAGCCGAATCAAAAGTCAAGGACGTGTCACAATTTCATCCGATCTCGCTCGGAAGGTTGCTTTGGGCGAACTGACCTTGGAGGAAGCAATCGACGAAATCACTTGATGCGTACACGGTAGCGTTCACGCCCATTCGCATACAAGACGATGCTCCCAGTGGAGGAGACGGCAACCGCTACACCTTCAGTCAATTGTGAGATAGCACGAGCAGCGAGGTGTCGGCCACCTTCACCAGACTTTGGTGTCAGACCAGATGGGACCTGGATGTAACGACCTGCATCGCTTGCAATTCCTTCACGATTGAACAAGATGGCTCCATCCAACCACGCGAATTCTGCAAGTGTCTCATGATTCTCTTTGTTTCGAACATCCCGTTTTGCTTCGCTGTGACCTTTGAACGGGTTCAAGACCATGGCTGTTGAATGTCCACGCATTTTCTGGATGTTGCCGATGGCGAACAAAGCGCCAATGGCTGTTCCTTCACGTCCTCGTGTTCCAATGGCACGTGAGAGCTCAATCATTCGAATCAAGACCTCCAATTCGATGCTTTGTTCTTCAGCAATGGCCGTTAGACGTTCAGCACCGAGCATCTTCGTATCGACCATGATGACACCATCGATTGGCTCAGCAAGGACGATGAGCAAGCGTCCTCCCTTGGCAATCCAACGTTCACCCATTCCTTGCAGAACAAGATCGTAGAGCTCATTGAGAATCGACAGTCCTTTGGAAGACAGTCCTTCTTCAAGCACCTGTGCCTCAATGTTGACATCCACCAACGCATCTCGGACCCGCCTCAAACTCGTCATCACTCGTAGTGGAAGGTTCGATGGAACGATTTCTGCGATTGAACGTACCTTTCGGCTATCGTTGGAAACCATCAGAATGGCATCGAACGACGAAGATGATTGAAGGGCGACGCTCACCATGTGAGGGAGGTCGCTCATGTACAGACCTCAGTCGTTTGTGGTGTCAATACCCGGCAACAAATCGTTGATTTCTCGGTACACAGTACGCATGTTGGAAATGAAGTTCTTTTCTTTGACGACGATGGTAAAGGTCTTGACACCAGGGTCTTCTTCTCCATCGAGAATTCCGAGCAAGGTTTCGAGCGTCAGTCGTGCTCCTTCACGGTGAGGATAGGCGAACACGCCCATGCTAAGTGGCGGGGAAATCACGTTTTCCATAACTCCAAGTTCCTTGAGCGTTGCAAAGAGGTTGCGATACGTCTCTGGCAAGAGGTCTCGTCGGTTTTCGTCTTGATTGGGTCGTCGACAATCTGGTCCAACGACGTGAATGATGTGCTTGAATCGGTCGCTCAATGCAAACGGCTCGGTGACAACGTTGTGGGTTACTGCACACGGTGGAGCGTTGATCTTGCGCATTTCGAGGCAGATATTTCGAGTTGCTTGTGTCAACTCTTGACCAGCCTTCTGGTGAATCATGTTGTCGAGACCTTCTCGTCCAGAGAGTCGATTGTTCGCCGGTGTAATGAGGACATCACCAGAGTGATTCCAGACGTCTCCACCGACGACGCGGAGTGTGCCCCATTTGCACGTTCGAGCCATGTACAACTCTGCCATCAATTGCTCAGAGGGGGCCACCCTTCATATTCTTTCAGTGCTTTTTGTATGAAAAGAGCGCTTTTTGATACCATGACTGTGACCATTCAATCAATACTGCTAAACTGCATTTTGGTATCGACAGGTCATGGCAGGTCGAGGAACAAGTTTGTTTCTTGTCTCTCTTATGCTGCTTTCATTGTTGGCAGCATTGCCTCCAGCACCCTTAACAGCGCAGCCATCCAATAGCCTTGAAGAGACTGAAGATCTCTTCCAAGGCTTTACAACCGGTGATAATTGGCTTCATCTGAACAACCAAACGGTTGCTGTACCTAATGGCTTCAATGCCATCGATGTGTACGATTACAGCGATGTTGGTGTCCTGATCAACAACAAATCCGAATCGAGTAAAACCATCGGATGGGCTTTTGTTGAAGCCCGCAACATCAGCTACGAACGTGTCTTCATCTTCGATCTTGATGGAACACCCACGGCTGAAACCATCAATCGAGATCAATTCAATACGTACTTTGCTTATCCTTTCTTGGAGATGCTGAACAACCGTAGCAATGTATCGGACATGAATTATCTTGTAACGAGTAAAGGGATGCCGCTTCGAGTGAACGGAGGCCAAAACAAAGCCTCCTTCGATCAGGAATTCGCATTGCTTGGAGGCTCTTACAACAGCTCCATCGGCGGCGATTATTGGGCTACGCATTCGTATGGCCCATTGTCCGGAGGTGAATTCGAATCCTTTTCGAGGCAGAAACACGGTTTCTATCTCGTCACAAGGCTTACTGGTTACACAGTTGAAACAGCGCTTGAACTCATCGAGAAAGCCAACAACAGTTTGGGCCAAAGCGGCACCTATGTCTTGGATTTGGCCACGAACAGAAACGGATCAGGTTACAAGTTCTGGAACGATGATCTGTATACTGCCAACACGACGCTTTCCGATGTGTACAATCAAAGCGTCATCTTCGATGAGGAAACCGATTTTATCACCAATGTCAGCAACGTTATGGGGTACGCTTCTTGGGGCTCAAACGACGGAAATTGGGGTAAAAATTGGGGTCTCAATACGGGTTTTGAAACCGAAGATACAGCGTGGTCAAGCGGTGTTCGTCACTGGAATGCTTCAATTCCAACATTGTCCTCTGGCGACTCCTTTGCATGGCAGTACCAAACAGGTGTCAAGAATGCTGGGAGCGCATCTTTGGAAGCAACTATCTCTGCTTCCTGTACGGATGAATCGAGCAACGGTACACAAGGTATCTTTGCAGAGTACTTTGACAACGAGGGTGTAAGTTTCAACACAGGCTCTATGCCTTCCCTCATCGATCGTGTTCCAGAGCATACGAGAATTGAATCATCGTTGCAGTATGGGTCGATGTATTCGGCCTATCCAGGGCTTGATGATCGTTTCAAGAACAATTGGGGTGCACGATTTAGTGGCCTCATCGACATTCCTGACTCAGGAAACTGGACCTTCTATCTCACGAGCGATGATGGAAGTGAATTGTGGATTGATGGGGCAAGCCTTGTCACCAATTACGGCTCACACGGTATGCGAGAAAAGTCAGGAATGAGAAACCTTACCTCCGGCTTGCATGACTTCAAAATTGAATTCTTTCAAGGAGGAGGTCCGCACGGATTGCACCTCAAATGGGAAGGGCCGAATCAATCCAAAGCCATGGTTCCTGCCTCTGCATTCGTGGTTTCAGATGGATTGCCTCCATCACCTTCGACATTGATTCACGCTTGGAATTTTGACGAAGGTGTTGGTACAGAGTCAAACGATTCTGCTCCAAACGGTTCGAGCATGACCTTGTACAACATGGATGCCAGCAACTGGCGCTCTTGCGCCGATGGAGGATGCCTGTGGTACGATGGTGTTGATGATTACGTCGAGGTTGATGTGGACGATTGGGTTGGGAATTTTACGGTCAGTCAATGGGTCTGGGCCAATGCAACAACCCTTCCAAATTATGCTTCAGTCCTCGCCGTTTCCGATAATGCTGGTTCGAATACATCCTTCCAGCACGCTATTTTCAGTGGAGAATGGCGATTGCACAACAACCAAACGCACACCTTTGGGGATGTTGAAGCGCAACAATGGATGCATCTTGTCACCGTGTTTGACAACGGTGCAGCACGGCAGTATCTCGATGGAGTACACGTTCGAACCACCTCCTTCCCGACAGGATCGTTGAACAACATTGATCTCTACAAGCTCGGTGTCAACCGTGCTGGTTCGACGTACTTCGAAGGTATGATCGACAAGGTCATGGTCTGGGAAAGTGCCCTCTCAGATGATGAAATCACCATCTTAAGCCGAGACATCTATCAAGACTGTCAGGCGTATTCAGGCTCTGGTGCATCTGGTGCTTCCCTAGAACAGTTCGTTACCATCGACCCAGAGTTGGAGGAGCATGCTTGGATCGTATCGCTTGCAGGTAAGCGTGATGGTGACGTGTATGGAAGTTACACACTCGTCGTCGAGGGAATCGATGCGCAAGGGAACATCGTATCGACAAATACGTCCGATTCGAAGACGTTTGAGAACAATTGGGGAAGTGCAGTCATGCGTTTCAGACCACATGAGGATGCAACCTCGTTCCGAATCCAAGTCCCACTGAGTGTTGTTGCCACATCGACCAGTGGTTCGGTGTACATTGACAGCCTCAGCCTTCGTGCGATTCGACCCCACATGTCTTGGGTCAATGGTTCGATTGCAGAAACAGCCGTATCAACCGGTGGACGATCGTTCACAATGGGTACAACGTACGGTCAATCGCTTGTTGCTGATTTGTTGGAAGATGGTGTAAGCGGTGTCAAAGGTTACGTGTATGAACCGTACCTTACTGCCGTTGGTCAACCCAGTATCTTGTTCTCTATGTATGCACAAGGGTACAATTTCGCTGAAGCTAATGCGGCTGCAAACGATTACATCTCTTGGATGGGGGTTGTTGTTGGTGACCCGAAAATGGCACCGTATGTGAGCACGCTGCACGATGTCGAACTCTTAGATACGCGAATATTGAACAACTTTTCAGTCGGTCAGACGGGTCAAATCGAAGTTGGACTCCAGAACATTGGTATGTCTGCAGGACAAGGACAAATTGACATCATCAATTTGCAAGGCTCAGTCTTGATGTCCTCGACCAATCTGAGTGTCGTTGCAGGCGACCAGCCAGGTTCTCGTACGTCCATCACCATCCCAATAACGCCTACTGAAGCGGGATGGTTGGACGTTCGTGTTCGCTATGCGCACGACAATGCAAGTTCGTTCGAACGAAACACACTCAACAATTTCATCATCATGAGGATTTGGGTGAATGATGCGCCTGTGATTGAATCTGTTGGTTGCGACCAAGACGAGTATGCTCGTGGTGATTCGTTCCTTTGTAGTGTTATCACGTCCGACGATGAGCGCGTTGAATCGGTCGACATGGGGTGGGCCGTACTTTGTCCAACGTGCTCTGTTGCCAATGCAACATGGAATATGGGCAGTATGGGCTCCAACGATAATGGAACAACGTGGGAAGCCATGATCACGCTTCCAATCAATGTCACAACAGGGCATCTTGCCTTGCATGTGACTGCCACGGATGGTCTCTCGATACAGACGAGCGTCGTGGTTGAGAATGTTTCAACCATCGTTGACGCACCAGCATCGTGGTTCGGCCCTCATGTCTCCAATGCAGACATCACCTGGCTTGGAGTCACGCAATTGCCTCCTATGACGCCAATGGGTATTCAACGAGGTGTACATCAATCGTTGACCGGTTGCGTGCTCGATGTTGACCATAATCCAGCACTCGAACAGCCACAATTCCTCGTATCTCGAGGTGCATTGGGAGACATTGCTTACGTGGACATGAACGATGCCAATCACCACTGTTACGAAGCATCGTACATGATTGAGAATGGATCTTCTGTCAATAGCATTGACATCGAGATGCGAAAAGACGATGGCAGTTTGGTTGCTCAACGGACCTTACGAGTTGCAGATGCAGTACCTCAAATCCAGTTGTTCTTTGAGAACGAATCCAGCCATAGTATTGACCGCATCGTTGACAATGGTAATGAATTCCTACGTATTGATGCAACAGACGTAGATGATTTCGCTAATGGCTATCTCGCAGACATTGAAATCGATTGGCCAGGGTTTGGATTACAGATTCTCTCGACAGAAGGGACAGTGAACGATGGTGAGACCATCATCGATCTGAATCCGCCTGAAGATCTTCTTGAGGCTGGCGACATCAATGTCGTCGTCCGCCTTCAGGATTCACGAGGCGTTGAATCTACGGCGTCCTCATCCATTCCACTTGTTCTGAATGCTCCGAGAATCGTTGAGATGATTCCTTGCAACCAGCAAGGTTCCATCACGGAATTGATGTTTGGCCATCCTGCCGTTCTAGGAGCGGTTATCGAAAGCGACAGGCCGCTTGAGAACATTCAACTTTCTCTACGACAATTAGGATGGTCGGTCAATGCACCGCTCATTGAGCAACCCGCTTGGGTTTCTTCCAACGGTGCTTGCCTTCAGCAAGAAGGAGATGACGTCTATTGGTTCCGTCTCCAATTGGATGGTTCATTTGCTTCGGATGAGGGGTCGCTTCAACTCATCGCTTCGACCATCGACGGATATCCTGCATCGATGCAGATGCCTATGTTGTTCCGTCATGCTCCACCGATCATCAATGGAACAACACCAGAATTCGTTGAGGCTGGAAGCGATCTTTCCTTCCGACTTTCCGTTACAGATCTCGATGGTTTGGACGATGTATCGTGTTCACTATCCGTTCTTGATGACAACAGTTCCGATGTTTGGGCAAAGGAATTCCGCCCTATTGAAACACTCGACGCAGAAGGCTTCAATCAAATGCGCTGGCCAGTTCCTCGAAACTTAAACGAGACAACGGATCATTTACGGATCGAAGTAGGTTGTGAAGATTCAGACGGAGAAACTGGCTCCTGGCAAAGCACAGAGAACATTAGCGTCGAACCATATGTATGCCGAATCAACTGCAATGCAACGAATGAAGGAGAGGTGACAACGGCATCACAATCCTCTCCGCTGCCATGGATCACCATCGGTCTTGCATTGATGATTCTCGTAGTCACAACTGCGCTCGTTGTTCGACGCCGAGGAACAGAAAACAAGTGGGCTTCCGACGAGTCCCTCGATGACTTTGAGCAGCTAACATCGGATTCCATCGCCCAAGCTGAGGCATCTCTGCTGAGTATGGCAACAACGCCTCCAATTCCAGATGGATGGACAGAGGAAGCGTTTGTTTCATGGCTGGAAGGTGAGAAACCGGAAGACTGGAGCGATGAACAATGGGAAACCATCCGAATGGAGCACGCTTCTCGATTGTCGTCTCGAGACAATGAGACCGATGAGATATTATTCTGAATGAGGAACGGAGGTTTGGTCGCTATGGCAGTAGGGTATGTTTTACTAAACGTTGTTCCGGGTAAAGAACACGATGTCTATCTTCATTTGAAGGATCAAGATAACGTCGCTGACGTGACTGTTTTGTTCGGGGATTACGATTTGATTGTCAAATTGGTCGCAGAGGATTTATCCTCCATTGCAACAGCTGTCGTTGAGTCCATTCGGCAAATTCCTGGCATCTTGGATTCCAAGACACTTGCGGGTGCAGAATTCTAGCCTTGCAGTGGCCTTTTTTGCTGATTTTACCCCTCTGGAAGGCCTACTGAAAGCCATATGTGGCGCAGTATTGCCTTTTTTCGGCACAAATTATAATAACTAGAAGTTGTGATTGTGTTTCGGAGGTAATCCAAATGTCAGACAAGAAATATTTCGTTCTCATGGAGAACGGTAAAGACACGAGCCAAGTATTTGCGAGCAAGCAACCACGAGGAGCAGCCCTCAAAGCTGCAACCCGTGGACACACGAACATCCGCCTACGAGAGCGTGGCACC
>JAAZUV010000023.1 GCA_018623995.1 Methanobacteriota archaeon | reverse complement strand
TCACAATTGGCGATGTGCATCGATACGAGCAACACTGTTGTCCTGCTCTCCCTCGATTCGAGTGGCGTTTTGGTCATGCACGAGCGAAATGCAACAACGGGGGCATGGTCCAACGTTTCCATGCAACAATTCAACCCATCAACTGCGAATGACCTCTCATGCACGCAGTATGGATCTTCCCTCATCTTCGCAGTTCAATCCGCAACCGACGCCTTGTACGAACGAAACAGTACTGGTCATTGGTCCTCTTTCGGTGGCCAACCTTTGTCACAGGCTGGTGGAGCATGGAGTCTCGCATCGAGTGGACCAGGTGTCCTTCTGATGACAACAACGCCAACAACGGACACGTTGCGAATCAACACTCTTCATCTCGATGGACGAAGCGAGGATCGTTCAGTCTGGTCTTCGCACGAAATGAAGAACGTGTTCACAAATGCCAACTTCTCCAGTTCTGTTGATTCAAACGGTACAATCGTGGTTGGGTACTACGATGCACTCGATTTGGACGTTGAAATGTTGCGATTCTATGCAGACGCTGACCGTGATCTCGTTTTCGATCGCATTGATGCCATGCCGAACGTTGGGGAACAATGGGAAGATTCCGACATGGATGGGTTTGGCGATAACCCAACAGGTCCACTCTCTGACGATTGCCCTGCCACTTCAGGAATCTCGTACTTCTTTGTTCAAGGCTGTGCTGACTATGAGCACGATGGCTTCGCAGACGACATTGATGCGTGTGACACCAACAAAGGTCGTTCCGTCTTTGACCGATTTGGATGCCCAGATTACGATGAGGATGGTTGGTCGAACAACGATGGACAATGGATCCACGGCGATCGATTCCAACAGAATTGGAAGCAATCCAAAGACAGCGATGGTGATGGCGTAGGTGACAACTACGGTGTTGATTGTTGTGATGCTATCTTTGGTCTATCTGGTGCGGTTGAGACGAGTCCAGGTGATAAATTCCCATACAATCCAAGGCAATACAAGGACTTCGATGGTGACGGATTTGGTGACAACGAGTCCGATACGTTAACCGGTGACTTCTGTCCGTGGGATTACGGAACATCCTACCGAGATCGCAACGGTTGTCCTGATTCAGATGGTGATGGAGCGAGCGACGCAAACAACATCGGCGGAATCAATTGGGGACTTGACCAAGGCGCTGACAAGTGGCCAGACGATCCAACTCAGTGGGCCGATACGGACGGTGACGGCTACGGAGACAACGGAACCATCGGCGCAACCAATCCTGATTTCTTCCCGTACAACATCGCGGCAGCGGATGACAACGATAGCGATGGTTATCCCGATCGATGGACCTCATCGTACAATGGAACCAATGGTCAAGGACTTATTCTCGATGGATGTCCTGGCGTGTATGGAACATCGATCAACCCAACTCCGGGCTGTCCAGACAGTGACAACGATGGTTGGGCCAATACGGACGATGACTTCCCACTCGATCCGACACAATTCCTCGATTACGATGGTGATGGATTTGGTGACAATGCTACAGGCAACAACGCCGATGAATGTCCATTCCAGTTTGGTGTTGAAAACGGAACAGACGGCAAAGGTTGCCCACTTGTGAGTGTTGATGATGAGGACGGAGACGGCGTTTATGATGGCATAGATTTGTGCCCAGAAACTCCGGTGTTCGAAACTGTTGATGGAAATGGTTGCTCAGAATTCCAAATCGATGATGACTCAGATGGAGTCAGCAACGGAGATGATTTGTGCCCAGATACCCAAATCGATTTCGTAGTGGACGAAAACGGATGCTCTGAATTACAAAATGCATTTGATTCCGATGACGATGGAGTAAACAACTCACTTGATCTCTGCCCCGATACGGACATCTTTTGGATTGTCAATCCAGGAAACATTGATCCCAACGGTTGTGCTCCAAATCAATTAGATGATGACGGTGACGGGGTCACCAACAACAACGACGGATGTCCAGATACTGAGCCGGGGCTACCAGTAACTCCTGGAGGCTGTTTTGTTGAAGGATTGCTGGAACAGGACATCGATGGAGATGGATACTTTGGAGCATACACTTTCGATATCGACCCGGAAACAGGGTTGAGAATCAACCAACAAGGTGATGCCTTCCCATTGGATGAGACCCAGTGGTCAGATATTGACGGAGATGGTTTCGGAGACAACTATCCTGATGTATCTATGAATTCCTCAATCAACCCACGCACTGCAGGAACATATGTTCCAGGTGCAAACGAATCAGACTTCTGTCCTACTGTGAATGGTTCTTCGTTCCTCGATGTTCTCGAAATTGGATGCCTTGACGATGGTGATGGCTGGGCAGATGAATTTGGCCGCGACAAATTCCCAGGTGACGCCACACAATGGAATGATTCTGACGGAGATGGCTATGGTGACAACTGGGGCGATCCTGCGTGGAACGCTTCTAGGGATTCTGAATGGCCTGGAATCTTCGTTGAAGGCGCATCAACGCCCGACAAGTGTCCAGATTCTCCAACAACCAACGTCGATGATGAAGGCTGCTCAAAGAGTGAGCGAGATACCGATCAAGATGGTGTTAACGATCTTCTTGACAACTGCCCAGAGCAACCGAAAGGACCTGATGGCTACGATGATGGATGTCCACTGCCCGCTTCAGAAACCGATGATGAAGAGACGATGATTCTTGGAATGACGTTGCCTGTCTTTGGTGGCGTTCTTGCCGGAGGAATCGTTGTCTTGCTTCTGTTAACGATGGTGATTGGACGACTTCGAAACCGTGGTTATGATTTCGATGATGATGAGGATGATGACGATTTCTTCGATGATGATGATGATGAGGATGATTTCTTCTCCTCGTTCCAAAGCAAGCCAATGCCAAGCCGTTCGACGCCTGCACCTCGAAGTCAACCCTCCTCTGGAGGGCCTTCTGGAGGACCGCCTCCCTCAAGAGGTCCCTCTGGACCCAAGCGAGGGCCACCCGGAGGATCACGAGCCCCATCGACCGGTCCACCTGGTCGAGGGCCGCCAGGAAAAGCACAGCCTGCTCCTGCATCCAAACCTGCCCGCAGAACGCCTGTTTCCAAGCCAGATGAAGCCGAAGCAAGTGAAGATGCAGCTCCACAAAAGAAAGTTCGTCGTGCACGAATTGAGGTCGATATGTCGCTCTTCGAAGACTGGCAAGCCGACGATCGTGATGCTGCTGTCGAATGGGTGGTTGGTGAACTCGGTGAGGGTGAGCAAGAGCGCACCCTCTTGATGCAACTGCAAGGGACAGGTTGGTCCGCTCAACAATCCAGAGCCATTTACGATATGGCTCGAAACCAACAATAGAGCACTAACAGCAACCTCAAAAACAACACGTGATTGGCGAAAATAGGAGGAAGAGAAATGTCTGAAGGCGTACCAGAAGGAGCAACTCTTCCTGAAGGTATTGAGGTCGATGATGCAGCGGCTTACTTCGGTGTTGTCGATTCATCGGATGTCCTTCAACAAATGATGTCGATGGATTCGAAGCAGGCACTGTCAAAGGCGCTAGAACACTTGGCTGATATCATACTCCGTCCAGGTGAATTCGATTTTGAAGCTGCAAGCGAACGGTTGCAGTGTGAAGGTGGAGAGATTTACTTCTTGATTTTTGGACATCTGAACCTCATGGCACTCCCTGACCCCTTGCTCCAATTTGCAGGTCAATCCGATTCGACAGGTGCAGCGAATACAGCACATCCACTCGCCACGGGAGATGTCGTCCAAGCACTCACGCCCTTGTTTGACCCGATGCAGTTCCTGAAGATCCTTGCCATCGCTTATGCGACGGGTGGAACCACAGAGGTGGAGCGATACTTGCAATCGATTGAATCCATCATGGCTGCACCTTCGGACAATGTGGGGAAGATGCAGACAATGGCTGAAGAGCTCAAATCCTCACTTGATGTTGCAGGACATGCACTCCCTATGTCGCTTTTTGCAAGCGATCAGGCACAACCTGCCGAGATCGAGATGGGCACAATCATTGAGCGAAGAGAGCCTGAATCTGCACCTGCTCCGGTTGAACCCGAACCTGAAGTCATCTCAGAACCAGAACCAACACCTGAGGTTGCGGCTCCGGAACCTGAAGTTGAATCGGTACCTTTGCCAACAGAGTCCGTTCCTCTTCCAGCCGTCGATTCGGTCCCACTACCAAGTCAAGAGGAACCAGTTGAAGAAACTGGATTCAAGAACGAAGTTGAGGTTGACTATGCAGCGCAAGATGCCTTTGCAGGCGCATTTGGCTCCCAGCTTGTACCTGAACCCGAAGTTGGTCCAGAACCTGTTGAAGAAATCGTTCCAGAACCTGTTGTAGTCGAACCTGAACCTGTGGTTGAAGAACAACCGGAAGAGGAATGGGTCAGCGATGCTGAACGCTTCATTGCTGCGGATGTTGATGATTCGGGTAGTCTCTCAGTCGAAGAACTTGCAGTTGCTGCAAATGTAAGCATCGAGGAAGCCGAAGAGTTGCACACTGCTGCAGATACGGACGGTGATGGTGAAGTCTCTCTTTCCGAATTCGTTTCATCTGAAGCAGCTCAAAAGATGTCATCGCTTCCTCGTCCAGTCGCTCCAGTCCGCAAACCAATACAGTCTCAGCAGCCTGCCCAACAGCAGGCTCCACAACAACCAGTTCGCCAGCAACCAACCTCTCCGGGTGTCGCTGCCCCTCAAATGGGCTGGCAACAACCACTTCCTCAACAGCAGTCGATGCGTCAACCAATGCAACAGCCAATGCAACAACCAATGATGCCTCAACAACCAACCATGAACATCCAACCAACGATTCGTTCAGGAATTCATTGTCGAGGATGTGGGATTGGTCTCGACCCGAATTGGCGCTTTTGTCCTATCTGTGGGAACATGAACATGAGTGCGCATCGCTAGTTCTCATCGGCCATGAATTCACCAGCTTCGGTCAAACACGAATCGTCCAACCAGACACTCGGTTCTGCGAGGACACCAGAAACGTGTATTCCTGCATTCGAAGTTCCACCAAGGCCAGTGTTGTCTCCAATCGAAAAGTAGCAACTTCCCATACGCTTCTCATCTTCGAGAACGTTTCCGACCAATCGAGCGTTTGGATTCATTCCAAACCCAAATTCGGCCACTGTCCAGACACTCTCCCGATCTTTTGCTTTGAGTTTCTTTGCAACTTCTCCATACGATTGACGAATCGTTGCAGCAAGAGTTCCACCTTTGACATCGACAACGGTTCCGTCTTCTACGATGAACTCCACAGGCTCATCGATCAGTGTTGAATCCCACGAACCGTCGATAACGATGGTTCCATTCATGGTTCCTTCTTTTGGTAGAATGAACACCTTCCCAGCAGGAAGATTGGTCAACATTCGTGGACGATTGCATATTCCGTTATCATCGAGTTTCCAGTCACGCCAGTTCACTTCAAAGGTGACATCGGTCCCGGACTCGGATTTGACATTGATGATTCGTCTTCGCCTTAGGAAGTTGGCAATGTTTGAAATTCGACGCTTCACATCTTGGAAATCCGCTGTCATTCCACCTTCTGTGTACAATTCAAAGGTCATCCCTGGCATTGTAGCAATCCGAGCACCGTCCTTCAATGCTTGACGTGCGGCTCTTGTGTGGGTAAGGGAATACTTGGTCGCAGCAATAACGACTTGTTGTTGTCGCATCAGCGCTGCAACAGGTGATGGTGGTTCTTCCCCATGATGACGAGATTTCGGCATGACGATGAGGAGAACTCGATCGGAGCGTTTCTGTGTTGCAATGTGCAAAGACTGTCCAATTTCAGCCGTTGTTGGGTCACAGACGATGAGGACGTTTTCTCCTCGACGAATGTCCATACATGTTTGAACGACCATGTCTGAAATAGCATGGAGGCGTTCTTCATCGGTCGTTGGTTCCGGAAGACGCTCCGTTGGTTGCGAATCTTCGAACGATTCTGCATTGAGAAGAGCATTGATGTCTTCGTCTTCATCGTTCACAGTTACCTTCTCATCCTTGTCTTTTCGACGGAAGGGAAGGACCATGGTATCCCATACACTCCTCCATATTGAATGTGTGGCTACAATCAAGCAAAGAGAACGATACGAGTCTTGATGAAGAACCGATGCTGAGCAAAGAACATGAGCGATAAAGCATCCTTCTTGAACCGTGTACAAGACATCCACCGAATCGGTAGCATCCAAGGGCATCTTGGTTGGGATCAAGAAACCCTGATGCCAGAGAAAGGGGCCAAATCACGAGGCGAAATCATGGCTTGGCTTGCTGCTTTGGCTCATGAAAAAGTTACCGATTCTGAAATGGGCGAACTGCTTGGACGGCTTGAAAAGCGAGACGATCTTGACGAGAGCGAGCAAGCCAACGTACGAGAATTCAGGAAGCGTTACGATAAGGCAACCAAACTCTCCGCAGAGTTTGTTTCAGAATTTGCACAAGCTCGAAGCGAAGCGCTGGTTGCGTGGCAAAAAGCGCGAAAGGATGCTGACTTTGCCGCCTTTTTGCCGCATTTGCAGACCCTTGTCGATTTGACCCGGAAGAAGATCGATGCGTATGGATATGAGAAAACACCGTACGATGCCCTTCTCGATGAATACGAATCTGGTATGACCGTCGAGGATTACGACCCCCTGTTTGAAGGTCTTCGTAATCGACTCGTTCCACTGCTCAAGCGAATTCTTGAGGCGAAGAAATCAGACCCTGACCCAACACTGCCAGAAGGATTGACGTTCCCTGTGGAGAAGCAAGAAGCATTCTGCACAAAAGTCAGCGAGCGAATGGGCTTCGACTTTGCAGCAGGCCGAATGGATGCTTCAACGCATCCCTTCTCTGCAGGAATTTGGCCAGGTGATACGCGTTTTACAACTCGTTACGATGAACTCGATCCATTCTCATGCCTCTATGCAGTCATGCATGAAACAGGCCATGCTCTCTACGAGCAAGGATTGGATGATGATCATCGATTTACACCACGTGGTGATGCAGTCTCCCTTGGCGTTCACGAATCCCAATCTCGATTGTGGGAGAACCAAATCGGCAGGACACCAGAATTTTGGAATGTTGTTATGGATGAATTCCGGGAATCGTTCCCTGATGCTCCATCATGGGACTCTTCAACGCTGAATCGCATCGCAAACGCAGTTGAGCCTGGCTTCATCCGCGTCGAAGCCGATGAAGTGACGTACAATCTTCACGTCATGTTGCGGTATGAGATCGAAAAGAAAATCTTCAACGAGAACTACCCGCTTGAGCAACTTCCTGAACTTTGGAATTCAATGATTTCTGATTGGTTTGGACTTACTGTCCCGTCCGATGACTTGGGTTGCTTGCAGGATATTCACTGGTCGATGGCTGCCTTTGGCTACTTCCCGACCTACACGCTTGGAAATCTGTATGCTGCACAATTACTGGAGGCTATGAGCGACGATCTCGGCTCGATTCAGAATTCGATTGCATCAGGCGATTGGTCGTCGATGCTCGCATGGTTGCGAGAGCGAGTTCACAAGCGAGGAAGTGCACTTCTTCCTGCTGATTTGATTGAAGAGGCGACAGGGTCTCCTCCTTCGAGCGAACCGTTCCTTAGGTACGTTGAGGAAAAGTACGGAGCGATTTACTCACTCTGATTCATCATCCGAACTTGAGGAACCAACGAGCTTGTTGATGCGCTCGGTCAATTCCATGATGGCATCGTTCAAGTCGTTGCTACGATCGTCCTCATGTCCAGTTCCAAAGGTTGTTCCTAGCAAGGTGATCATCGCTCCTGATAGCATCATCACCGCTGGCCAATAGATGTCTTCTGCGACCATGCCATCGGTTGCGACCATTCCACCCCAGATTGCACCTGAGATGAAAATAATCAATCCGATCATCATTTGTTGGTATCCTTGTCCTAATTGTTCTTCCATGCTACTCATGTTTCCCAGTGGGAAATTTTTCATCGGGTATTTAATTACGGTTACAAATTTGCTCAATTTTGTTTAATTCCAAGGGGTCATGATGAGAGGCGAGCCAGTTTCTCCTTCTTCTACCAGAATCGAACCTTTCGGACCCGTTTCATCGTTTCGTTCAAACACCGGAACGCCACCAACGACAGTAAGGGTTGGCCATCCAACGAGTTTCATGCCATGGAATGGACTCCAGCCAACGGTGGTCCACGTATTGGCATCATCGACCATGCGTTCTGTTGTCATATCGACAAGGGTAATGTCGCCATCGAATCCTTCCTCAAGACGGCCCTTTCCAATCATACCATAGCATTCTGCTACGTTGAACGACATCCACTTGACAACTTGTTCGATGGTGCACGCGCCTCTTGATGCATGCGTCAACATGACTGGAAGTGAAGTTTCAACACCAGGCATTCCGCTTGGAGCAGAAGGGAAGCCCTTGGCTTTGGTTTCGAGCGTGTGTGGAGCGTGATCGGTGGCGATGCATGCTATGGTTCCATCATGAAGTCGATTCCATAGGGTCTGCTTGTCTTTTTGATAACGGATTGGTGGATTCATCTTCAGTCGAGTCCCAAGACGCTCAACATCGCGCTCATCGTAGGTCAAATGCTGTGGCAATACTTCGGTTGTGATGTGCGCATCCTCTCCGTTTCCATACAACGACGTGATACCATTCAGCCAGTCGGCCTCAATACCTGATGTCAGGTGGAGAACGTGCAAGCGATGTCCTGTTTCTTGAGCATAAGCCACTGCACGTTTTGTAGCGATCATTGCCGTCTCATCATCTCGCCATTCAGCGTGAGCAGCCATATCGGTTCGTCCTTCGATCAACTTCTTTCGCTCAATCATACGCGTTTCATCTTCAGCGTGAACGGCGATGAGGCCAGCTGTGTTGGTAAAAATCTCATGCAATGCATCGGAATCGTTGACAAGTAAATCACCTGTTGACGAGCCCATGAAAATCTTGATTCCACAAATTCCAGGAATGGCGATTGGCGATTCTGGGGTTCCAACTGCTTTCTTCAATTCATCAACGTTTGATTCTGTTGCACCGATGAAAAAGCCAAAATTTGTGACACATCGTCGGTTTCCAGTGGCAATTTTCTCGTGCATCGACTGAAGCGTTGTTTGGCTAGGAACGTTGTTGGGCATGTCGAGGAAGGATGTGATTCCTCCACTAGCAGCGGCACATGATCCAGTGTAGAGGTCTTCCTTCTCAGGTTGCCCAGGGTCTCTAAAATGGACTTGTGGGTCAATCAAGCCCGGTAGGAGATGAAGTCCCGTAGCATCAATGGTACGGACATCATCGCTTGCAACCAAACCACCACCCGGTTGAATGGTTGATATGATGCCGTCTTTGATGAGCAAATCACCAACAACGGTTGTTTCAGGCAAAAGCATCGTAGCATTCTGAATCAGGAGGTTGGACATCTTCAATCGGTCTGTCCTTGTGAAACAAGTCAATGAATGCTCTCATCGACGCCTTGCGTTTTTTGGACGGAAAGCGCTGCACACTTCATCGTTGCAATCGATGTAGGGCCCGCCTATCAAATCCACACAATACGGAACGGCTTTCCAGATTTCATCAATGGTCTCTCGAATTGATTTGGGTCGCCCTGGAAGGTTGAAAATAAGACATGAACCTCGAATCCCTGCAGTTTGCCGAGACAAGATGGCAGTAGGCGTGTACTGCAGCGAAATGGCCCGCATCTGTTCCCCAAATCCGGGCATGATTCGCTCAACAACACGCTCCGTCGCCTCTGGCGTCACATCGCGCTCTGCAGGCCCTGTGCCTCCCGTCGTAACGATTACATGGCAGCCAACCTCATCAGCGAGTTCAATCATGGTGGATTCAATACGTTCCTGCGCATCAGGTATGCATCGATAATGAACGTCCAATGGTGATTGAATCGCCTCGTTCAAGAATTGAAGAATAGCCGGGCCGCCCTCATCTTGGTATTCATTGGAAGATGCACGATCTGAAGCAACGAGAATACCGATGACCGCTTTCTCTCCTACTGAATCCGGATGCCCGTCAATGGAGGTAATTGCATCCATATCAAGACCTCAAGAACCATACTTTTCTTTGATATCGTTGTGGAAGTTGTCCAAGAGCGTGTCTTCAAACAACTCCGTTTGTCGACGAATCTTGGTCGAACGAATGTGAAGAATCGCACCGAGGACGAAGACAATGATCATGATTGGAATGACCGCCTCAAGCTTGTATTTGTGCATGATTTTGATGATACCTTCTGCAGTGTAGGCCCATGTGATTGATGCAATGAATCCACCGATCATCGTTGCAATCAGCACACGCATGAACTTCATGCGCGACAGAAGACCAAGCATGGCTCCGACCAAAACACCAGAAGCCATGAACGGAATCCATACGAAGACAATAAGCCCCCAGAATCCCCATTTGTTGATCATTTCACGCTTCTCGTTGGCCGTGTACTCGACCGTTGAAAGAATGTCACCGAGCAGTTTCGTCTGCAACATTCGTCCACCAAATCCATCTTGTCGAGCAACAGCAGCAATTCGCTCATCTTTGTCGCCCTTGCGCTCGACACGACCTGCACCTGAACGATCTGCAAGAGTCGAGACTTGATTACGTGCCTTGACGATCAATTCCTGTGAGGTGAGAATGTCTTGGTTTCTCTCCGAGATGTATTTCCTCAATTCGTCCTCAACTTCCGAGGCTTGTCGCTTGAACCGGAAGAACGCAAGGCGAGTTGTTGGCTTGAAGATGATTGAAACAAACACAATGCGGTCATCACTGGTAATCACAGCATTTTGCAAATCGAGGGTCTTGTCTCGGACGAAGTACAAATCGAGCGAATCTCGAACTTCATCTTCAATTCTTGAGAGCGAGTGAAGTTCTTCGAAGAACGAGGTGTAATTTTCAGGGGGTGCCTCGTCATCACGATCTCCAACACCAACACCTACGCCAGAATCAAAATCAATGGCTTGGCCAGCACCAATCGCTCGCACAGTTAACTGAACAGGCTTGAAGACACGGAACAATGCGAATTCCTCGAGAACCTCTTTCAGAATCTCATCACGAATGCTCTTGCTGTCCGACAAGGTGTTCTCAGTATTCTTGTAGGGGACCATGATGTCAACAGATAGTTCTCTCGGCTCCACCTTGGCCAGATCGTGATCCACCTCAATACCAAGTCGACGTTCACATCGGGATATGATGTCATCAACAAGTCGAATGATGTGGTTTCGAGAAAGAATGTCATCCGCTTCTTGGTGGTAGACTTTGTACATGATTGGATAGGCAATCAGCAAGGAAAAGACCGACAATGAAAGCGAATTGAACGCCATCCACCATGCAGGAATACCAGCAGCACCGCCGGCGAGCATAGCGGTCTCTCTTCCGCCACCGAGCTCAGCCACGAGGAGGATGTATCCCCAATTGCCCAACTCTTGGATGGACCAGCAGGAGCGAGCACCTGAGTCAGTGATGCGTACTTCTCGGTGTTCTTCTCCTCCGAGGAACGGAAGGATACCTCCTTTGGTACCGATTTCAAGTTCAAACTCAAGCGACTTTGACAAGGCTTCGGTGACGTTGGTCTCATTTTTAGCATCGTCCGAATTGTTGTAGAGCTTCACAGAGAGTGTGATAACATAATCGCCTTCCTCAAGCGAACTGTAATCTTGCTGTTCATTCACACGATTGACTTCATCATCGAGCAGACGTTGGACTTGCGTTCCAGGGGAGACGTCACTCCCGTCTTTTTCTTCGATGTTGTAGTCAAGGACAGCTACACCTGCAGGAAGATTGTAAGCATTCAATGAAAACTGCTCATCGTCTTCGTTCGGGAAGATCAGAATCCATGGTTCATCATCGATTTCAACACATTCATCCCCGATATCGAGGAACGTCGTCGAGGCAGAATGATCGAGCGATGTCGATTGACCCAATAGACCAGAGGACATGGACAGAATCAGCGCTCCGTACAGAATGCCGTAAGCAATGCCCATCAAGAGTACTGGATTTTCCTTTTTGGCAAACATGCTTCGCTTGTCGCCATCGGTTCGGCGTCTGCGAATGTTGTTCAATTCTTTGAGCAACGGGTCGCTCTTGGTATCGGAGTCGTACTGCTCTTTTGGCAGTTCGTCCCCAATTGCAGCGTCGCCCATGAGAAGCCTACGCCTAGGGTAGCAAATGAACCCATTGATGCATTTATGGTGGGTTAGGCCGGACTTGAACCGGCGACCTCGGCATCTTCAGTGCCGCGCTCTCCCAACTAAGCTACCAACCCTTGCATCCCTGCGACGAAGCCCATGATTTCAAGCCTTCGCTGCTTATTGCTGACCGTGAAGAATGGTTTTTTGCATCTCAAAGAGCGCCTCAAATCCAATATCGGCCATATCAAGGAGTGCATCGAGTTCTTCGCGCTGGTAGGTTGATTCTTCACCAGTACCCTGAACTTCGACGAATGCACCGCTACTTACTTTGACCACGTTCATGTCAACATCAGCATTGGAATCAAGATTGTAATCGAGATCAAGATAGGATTTGCCGTCGATCAAACCAACGGAAATCGCTGCAACATCGTGTTCCATGACGCGCATCTCATGTGCCATCTGTTCTTCTTCAGAGAGAACGGGAGGGCTCCATCCTGAGCGGCGTTGTTCCTCTGTAGGTCGCATGTTCTTTGGCAAGCAAACACCAGCAGCGATGAGGCGTCGTACACCGAGCCGGAGTGCGAGATTTGCAGCCGTAATCGAAGCACATCGAGTACCTCCATCAGCGTTGAGGATGTCACAGTCGACGTTCAATGCGATTGGACCGAGTTCTTCGAGATTGACGGCGGCTCGAAGTGAACGAGCAACAAGCCGTTCAATTTCTTGAGTGCGTCCCTTAGCACCTCGGCGTTCTCGTCGGAATCGTGAATCGGTTGATCCTGGGAGCAGCGAGTATTCTGCATGAACCCAGCCCTTGGTTGAGTCTCTTGGGAACCAACCGGGTAGACGTGCTTCTTTGGTGCAGCATGCAAGAACAACGGTTTCGCCTTGGCGGTAAAGAATCGAAGCAAGTGCGTTGCTTGTGAAGTCAATTTCGACTTCGACACTTCGCATTTCATCAGCGTTTCTGGATGTGGTTAGTTCGGTCTTGAATTTGGCCATGATGTTCCGAAGAGGTCGAGTTCATCAACCCTTTTGTTAGCATGAAACGTAGGCATGCGTATGTTCAAGAGGTCTCTCAAAATGGGAGAATCATGGCAAAAAACAAGGCGGTCATTTGTGGAGTTGCAAGAACACCCATCGGCCGATTCATGGGCTCGCT
>JAAZUV010000133.1 GCA_018623995.1 Methanobacteriota archaeon | reverse complement strand
CGAGGGAAGGGTGACGAGATTCACATTTTTGTCAACGACCGCCCAGTGGCCTCAACTCCGTTTCATCAAGCGATTCGTCGAGGTTATCGCACACGATTGATGCAAGGGCGTCATCCAGTAGCTGTCCTTCATTTGCGTGTGCCCGCAAACGAGGTTGATGTCAACGTACATCCAACCAAGCGAGAAGTACGACTTCGTCATTCATGGCGCGTTCTAGAGAGGCTAGAGCGTGCGATTGCGCACACACTTGCAACCTCGCCAACGCAACCGGATTCGAGTGGAGAGCTTCAGGAGTTGCAAGGTTTGGCACAATCGGATCAGAACCAACCCATCCAAGAATTGCTTGTCCCAATCGAACAGGACGACCAAGGTGCTCAGCCCGTCACTGCTCCTCCATGGGCAATTGCTGCTGGAACACAACTCAATTTGGTTGGCGAGGTTGCAGAAGAGTCCGTTGAACACACGGAAAAACCTCGACCTCAATCGATTGCAGCATCTGCTCAGAAATCTCTTCCCGGCTTGTCTCAAACACCAATTGCGCCTGCTTTGTCGCATGAGGAGCGTGATTTACACCGACACGCCGGGTGTGGAGGGAGTGTTTCTCCAACCGCAGAATCCCCACTCGTTGGTGTTGAAAATGATCTGCCAGCGATGGAACCCTTGTCGCAATTTGCAGATTCGTACATCCTGGCGCAAGCCGGAGAAGAATTGTTGTTGATTGATCAGCACGCATTGCATGAACGTATTCGTTACGAACGTCTTCGCAACGATGAGAGTTTGTGGACGCCCCAGCCTCGGTTGGTACCTTCAAGAATTGAATTAACGCTTGCCCAGCAAGCTCGTTTGGAATCATTTTTGGAACGCTTCCAAGAACTCGGCTTCTTGCTCGAAAAGGTAGAGGAAGGTCATTGGGATGTGATGCAAGCACCTCGATTGTTGGATGGGGATGAGGTTGAGCCATTTTTGCTTGATCTGTTACAGGATATATCAGAGGATGGCGCACCGTTGGAAACCATTGAGCGACGTAAAGATCACTTGGCTTTCCTTAACGCATGTCGAGGGTCTGTCAAGGCCAACGATACACTCACCATCGCTCAAATGCGAAGACTGCTCGAAGATATGCGAAACGTTCCAAATCCATGGGCATGTGTGCATGGCCGTCCAACTGCATTGCGTCTATCGTTGGACTCCCTTGACAAGCACTTCGGTAGGCATGGCTGAAAGACGAGTAAGGAACTCCGGGTCAGCAATTCTGTGCAGTCTCGGTCCTTCGACCGTTGCTCCGGTTTGCGTTGCAAGCAAGACAGCCGTCATTTGAATCCGATGGTCCCCATAGGTGTCAACAAGTAAATCTGGCATTGTGAGGGTTTGTCCTCCCTCTATAGAAAGACCATCTTCTTCGATGTTCACTGTCAATCCAAATGCTTCTAGGAGTTTTTTGGTCGAACGAATCCGATTGCTTTCCTTATGCTTGGCATGAGCGGCTCCTCGCAGCCTACCGCCTCCAGAAAGAGCGAGAATTGCTGCAAGAGGAGGCAACAAATCGTTTGCATCACGAAGATCAATGTCCACCTCGCCGAAACTTCCATCACATCGCAGGGTCGAATCTTGGTAACGAATTCCAAAGTTGCTGAGGTGCTCAAATAGGATTTCATGTCCCAGAGCATCGTTTGCATCGACGGGATTCTCAATTCGAATGGGCTGCTTCGTCAACAGACATGCAAGGATTGGGAACGACATCATCGACCCGTCAGAAGGAACATTCCATTCTGAAGGTGGATTCGAGGTCCAAGGGGAGATAATTGTCTTATCTTCATTGATTTCAATCGCTGCACCACATTTCTGCATCAATTCGATGGTCAAACCTGAGTGTCGACGACTGACAGAAATTCCTTTTGTGTGAATCACACAATCGCTTTCAAGTCCACATGAGGCGAGCAAAAGACTGGAAAAGGGCTGTGAGGATTTCGAGACGTCCACAGTTGCCTCCTCGCCTAGCCAGGGTCCGTGGACAAGTATGGGCAAGCGTTCCTGCTCAATTCCGTAGGAAAGGTCCACTCCGAGAGGAGCTAGTGCATCCAAAAGTGTCGAATGGTTTCTATTTCGTAGACTTGAATCTCCATCGATCATGCTCACAAACGAAAACCGTGAGGTAAGTCCGAGAAGTAAGCGCAAGGCAGTTCCAGAATTACCTGCGTGCAAAACGCTCGGTGAACGATTGAACCCGTTGATTCCTGTTCCAGTTATCTCTATTCCATGTTCAAGGTCGCAGAAGCCAACTCCGAGTTGTGTAAGACATCGCTTCATGCTTTCTGCATCTTCTCCTAGTTCTGAAAATCCAGTAAGCTGATGCTTGTTTGGGCTTAGTGCACAAAGATGCATCATCCGAATGAGATGGCTTTTCGATGGAGGAAGAACCCAATTATCATCGGATACATTCGTCGGATGTACCTCAAGTGCTGGGATGTGGCTTGGACGGTGCCCTTTTCCTCGGGCCCCCCAGCGTTTCACCCAGCCTTTTGCCATGGAGTCTCCACAGAACCATATCAGATGAAGGCTTGCAAACATTCACAATACAAAGGGCATAGGAGAACACATGGTCCTCGAGGATGCATTCCGTCGTCCTCTCCTCGATTTGCGAATATCAGTGACCGATCGTTGCAACATGCGATGTCGATACTGTATGCCTCGTGAACACTTCGATGAGAATCATGAATTCCTGCCAAAGGAAGATATTCTAAGATTTGAGGAGATTGTACGCATTGTACAAGCTCTACTACCGCATGGCCTTCGCAAGGTCCGGCTCACTGGAGGGGAACCGTTGCTACGAAGAAATTTGAGCGAATTGGTTCGCCAATTGCGAGCGTGCTCTGAGGAACTCGACATTGCAATTACAACCAATGGTCTCTTACTCAGCAAACATTTGGATGCATTGGTCGATGCTGGACTAAGTCGTGCAACGATTTCGTTGGATGCCTTAGGTACGGACACGTACCAATTGATGGGCGACACGGAAGCAACGCCAGCGGTTGTCCTGAAGGCCATTGGTGAAGCACAGAGCATAGGCCTGCCTCTCAAAATCAACACTGTCATCAAGAAAGATGTCAACGAAAACCAAATCATCGATTTGGTCAGAACATTTGGACCTCGAGGAATTCCAATTCGTTTCATTGAGTACATGGATGTTGGTTCAACCAACAACTGGAACTTGGATCAAGTTGTTTCTGCTTATTCAATGCGCAAGGTATTGGAGCAAGAATTCGGTTCACTTCAAGCAAAGCAACCACAACATGCCAGTGACGTTGCAAGGGTCTATTCGACAAGAGATGGATGGAAGATCGGCTTCATTGAATCCATTACGAATCCGTTTTGTGGAGATTGTTCTCGCGCTCGTTTGTCTGCGAACGGAAGCATTTACACGTGCCTGTTTGCAAATAAAGGTCATGATGTTCGAGGAATTCTGCGAATGGATGCCTCTGACGAAGATATCGCACGAGCGATTCAATCCATATGGGTGGAGAGGAAGGATCGCTATTCTGAGGAGCGTTCGATTCAAACAAAGAATCTCAAAGTTGAGATGTCCTACATCGGTGGCTAAACCACAACCCTTGAAGAGGGTCAAGGTTGGTGTATGTTTATGAGCGACAGCGAGACAATCCCATTGTTCGTTTTACCTTCTGGAATCTTTCCCTCCATCAACGAACCGCTGCGCGTTTTCGAGCCAAGATACAAGCAAATGCTCGATGACTGTACCCTCAATGAAGGCCCATTTGGATACATTGCTCACGACCCTGATTCCGAATCAATCGATGGATGGTCGCAACCAGGAACGTTTGGTGTCATATGTTCGCTATCTGATATGAAGGAACAAGGAACCAACCTCATGTTTACAGCAAATGCTGAACAACGCTTCGAAGTGTTGGACGTTGTTCAAGCAGCTCTGCCATCAATGCCCTTTGGAGACATTTATCCGACCGTTGATGATCTTGTTGAGCAATACGTTGAGGACCAGCCTGAAGGAAAACTCTACCTTCGTGCAACGGTTCGTTTCCTTGATGATTTGGAGGGTGAATTGTCCGCAGAGGATTGGTCCGACTTCCTTCACGATTGGGCACAGCACATTGTCGATGTCAATGCCATGTTTCGTAATGAAGATGTCGACCTTGAGCAAATGCTCCTGATTCTTGAGGAAGAATTCCTACCATATGATTCAACGTCGTTGTGGCAAGTGGCCAATGCTGTCCTCGACAAAGTCGATGATAGACAATCTGCTCTTGGGTCTTCGACTAGTTCCGAGGTATTCTCAATCCTTCAGCGCGCTCTACGAGAGAAAAACGCTCAACTCAACTTCATTCGTGCATTGAATGATGCTGAAGATTGATCAAGACGTCATTGGTGGTAAATCCACCCGAACAAGCACGGACTGAACGGTTTCATCGAGGAGTACGAAGGTCCAAACGCCCTCATCAGCACCTATCTCCTCAGAATGAATGACGAAATAATCACCAGCTGAAATGGAGTAACTCGCATCTCGATCATGGAATGATATGTTGGATCCAATCACTGAGT
>JAAZUV010000132.1 GCA_018623995.1 Methanobacteriota archaeon | reverse complement strand
AGGCTGCGCCTCTGTCGAGCATTGGCCATCCTCCGTTCAAAGCGAGAATGGAGCCCACCGAAGAAACACGGGAACATTCCACTATGATTGGTTGACCTTTGCTTCTGCACGTGCTAGCAATCCACCCGATGATGCCTCAGGAACAGGTTTCTGAGGTGGCTTCCTGAATTGAAGCAAAAGCCAACCGACAATGGTTACAAGTGGAACAATGATGATCGCTGCAACAAAGGTGCCATTGGAACTTGACTCCGAATCATCACCATCAGCGGTGTTTGTGGAAGTTGTATCTTCAACTCGAATGGAGTTCAATCGAACCACAACATTTGGAAATTCCGAATCACGTGCAATGATGTCAATGTTGACAATCGATCCGGGTTCGAAAGCGATGCTGTTGATTTTCACGCAAGCACCAACCTCGCTACATTCACGAGAGCCATTCGATTGGACTCCATTGATTTGGATTTCGACATCCATTTCATCACCATCAGCATCGTACCAGTCCCATACCACACGCAGAGTGGATGTATCAGGAGTCGATGCGGAAGCATTGCTAATCGTTGGCCGGTCGGGCATTGGTTCAATACTCACATTGAGCAATTTCGAATACGTCGTCGTTCCATCAGTGACGTTCAACCACCACATTTCATCTGCGCCCCACGCGTCCAAGAGTGCAGAGAGAAGCAATTCTTGTCCAGATACGGCGGCTGCAACAATGGATTCACCACTTGGTTCAACCGTCCATGTCAACACATCGCCATCAACATCTGATGCAAATTCGGAGAGGTCGATGAGTAAGGTTTCTTCTTCTTGCATCGAAACAGACCATGCAGTCTCATCAACAACAAAGTCGTCGTCCACTGCCTCGATACGAAGTGGAACGTCTGCGATAATCGGAGGATTGAATCCATCCGAGATGGAGAGTTGGAGGACTTCAGCACCGTTTGCATCAAGAAGCGGTGTGAATTCGATGATGGGTAAATCGCTGGATACACTCCATGATACTGCATCTCCGGTTCCCTGAGATACTCCGTTGATGAGCACTGTCAATGGTTGTTGTTCTGGATCGAAGAAGTAATTTTCATAATTGAGGTACAGGGAAGCCCCATCCTCTACCAACGTTTGTTGTTCAATGGTTGAAAGCTGTATGATCGGGTCATTAATGGGCAAGATGCTCGCATTGAGCGTCACGTTTGCTTGGTCGAGAATGTCTCCATCAGCCTCCAGCATGAGATTGACCTTGGTCGTGCCTTCCCATTCTTCATCTACGGAATGAAACAATGCAATCGATGAGCCATCTTGATTGACAACAGCCGTAAAGTGCGATTCATTTTCGAGAAGGGTAGCGCCTAAGATGCGAATGATTTGCCCATCAGGATCACTTGCAACGTCCGCTGCATTGAGGGCCACCGAACCTCGCTGCGGGACGAAAAGTTCAGGCAATGGATCGACAAATTCAATCGGATCGTTTGTACGATTGAAATCAAAACTTGCAAATCCAGTCCCACCCTCGACGGCAACGACCAATCTCAGTTCATGTTGACCAGGAGAGATTCCTTCCATTGGCACTGTGCAAAACACATTGTCATTGGAAATCGTTGCTTGATATTCTGTCGTATTGTCCAGTAAGCAATGAGCCTCAACGGTCCACATCGAAGGCAAATCGGCGTATACATCACCGTTTCTCATGGACCAAATCGCTTCAAAGTTCGCATCATCCTGTGGTCCGAAAACCGTTCCATTAAGGCTCGTAACGTTGGAGATTCGAATCAGTTTCGCATCATCCAACAACTCATCAACGTATCCATTCGAATCCGAGGAGGAGTAGAGGTTGTTCTCTCGATTGAAGGCCTCTCGAAACTTGGAATGGTCGCCACGCAACGTCAAATCGAAGTATGGCAAAATATGCTCCATGGCATGGTCAATTTGTTCCTCTTGCGTTAAGGACGCATCACCATCGTTGAAGTCTTCCAAGAACGAGGATGTATCTTGATACTGGTAGTGATTGGCTCCAAGAGAGTGGAGGATTTGCCATGCGAGTCCGTCCACATTCTCCAATACAGGAATGACGTTCTCCGTTGCAGGGGCGATCTCATCGGCGCTTCCCGTGATGTACAATGCGATGTTCGGCATGGCTCCACTTGTGACCATTGGATCTTGAACTGAATCAACTTGCATCGCAAGTCCGACAAGTGCACGAGGGGGTTGCAGTGTTTCATCAGCAACCAGATTATCCCAATTGATGTAAACGTTGGAAGCCCAAACTGCACCGTATCCATGACCAATGAGACCCCAGTGTTGCTCGTCGACCGAACCGTACATTCCCAGAACGACATCGTTTGTTTGATTGGATTGATTCATCCAAGACTGGACATCAAGTATGGCACCAATGAGGCTTTGCCAAGTTGGATTTGTTTCGCTATTGATTTCAGTGTGAATGTAAACCATGGTCCCACGTTGAGCGATTCGTGTTGAAATGAGCATGTAGTTGTCGGGAGATTCGTTCTCGTCAATGAGGAGCAAGACCCATGGAAACGGTCCATTCCCAGCCATCTCTTGTCCTTCACCGCTGTTGAGAGCTGGATACACCAATCGGTGTTCTTCTTCGAAGGCACCACCCTGCTGAGCGAAGTCGACGTATCCGACTGGAAAATCTACGCCTGTGTGCGATGGTTGGAAGTTTTGATCTTCTTCAGGAACTGCTGCGGTATTCGAAATTGTTGAGAGAAGGAGCAAACAGATGAGGGCAAGCGCTCTCTCTCTCATGCAACTCGGCTCTCGTTGAGACATTTGATTGTTGCATTCAATTGCGTCAATTTTGCTCCAATTTACATTCAACAACGACCAACCACGTCAGCAGTTGTTCGAGGGTCGGTAGCTGGTCTGAGATATGGGGCGTCCACAAACTGCGCCAGCATTCAAGATGTTGTGCTGCGAGCATCCATCGCCCATCAATGACATCACTGATTGTCGAGAGATACTCCATTCGTTCATCAATTGATCCACTAAGTGGAGAATAAACTGGATTCAATTGAACGGTTCCAGCCATACCTTGCTCTGACGAACCATCAGTATCGATGATCAAGTCACAAACGACCTCATCAGACTGCTTTGTATTCACAAGGCTTGCGGGAAGTTGTCGCTTTCCACCGATTGAAACAATTCGTCCCCCGTGCTTCATCCATGCCGAAGCAATGGAGCGAGCTGCTCCTCCTCCGCCATAGACACCTAGGGTAGCACCATTCGCTGCATCGATACCGAATTGCGAAGCCACATGGGCGACACCTTCCCCATCGGTCGTAGCACAATACCACCCTTGCCCATCGTAGCGAAGTGCATTGACCGAAAGAATATCCAATGCCTCATCAATGGGTGTGAACACCATACTCTGTATCTGATGCTTGAGTGGCGAAGTAAGGTTGATCCATACTTCATTCGAAGAAGATCGATCAGGAACCGGAGCATTCTTGATTCGTCGTAAGGTTGGTCGAAGTCTTGGAAGGAATCTTGCATCTGCTTCAAGTTCAATCACATCCATTGCTTCGCTCATGAGATATGCTTGGAGCGATCTTAGCTTTTGGTTGGCTGGCTTCCAAATGGGTTGGTGCTTGTCGTGCTCGATGTACGCCCAACCAAGAACTTCGTCGATGTGGTCTGCTTCCAAGATGGTAACAGAGGACACGTCAAGTTCAGGGAAGCATCCTTGTGAACGGAGGTGGGCAAGAACGAGGTTAAACAAAACTGGAGAGAGAGAATGGTCGATTGGAGAGCCGCCGACAGCGTATCTCAAACCGAACATAGCCTTACTGTGTAGTCATTGTTCATGAACGTCTGCTTACAGCATCTTGGCTGAATATGGAAAATGCAGGCCATGTATTCAAAAAGAAGGCCGTTATCCTACTACCATGGCCGCAGCAGAACGTGGGTCTTTTCTCTGGATGATGTTTGCAATTACACAAGTGTTTCTTTCCATCAAACTTGTAGGTGAAGTCGAAGGTTGGATTACAACGCTCTTTGGCGGTGGTGCAGCTGCCGCATTTATGCTCGCATTGATTGTTTTCAGGCAAGAACAGCGTGACCTCTTACTCAACCCACTCAAGATGAGTCGTGAAGTGCACGACGATGCCATCAAGGGCCAAGGCAAAGGTGTCGGATTCGGCGTTGGCCTCTGGGTCGTTTCCTTGATTTTCTTGCTCGCTGCAGTCTGAACCTTGGGCGAACAGCATGATTCCAGTCGATCCACTATCAGTCACAACAATACGAGCCATTGATGAAGGCTCGGAAGAGTTGTTCGGTGGTTTTTGGCCCTTTATTCGCCGCACACTGATGTTGTTCCTGCCCCTTTGGGTTTGGCTGTTGATGTGGGCCGCAGACATGCCCAACATTCTTTCAGCATTGGTAGCAGGCCTCTCGTTGTCGATTATTGTTGCAATAGAACGCTACAAATTGCGCCAAATGGCAGGAAAAGACAATTAATGATTAGCGGTTGATGATATTCATGACCTTGTTTGAAATGATAACTGAGTTTGTTGGAATCGAGGCACCTTCACTGATGGAAATCATCTTTGTGAGCTGTGCT
>JAAZUV010000131.1 GCA_018623995.1 Methanobacteriota archaeon | reverse complement strand
CGCTCCTTTGGTACAGCGACATCGCCCAAGAGCGAAAAGCGAAATTCAAAGGAGGACAAGAACATGAAAACTGTACGCATACGAGAAAAAATCAAGAAATTCCTAGGCGATCGACCACGCAACACTGCAGAGATCCTAGAACACATCAACAGCACCATGCGTCACGGTACGACAAGCCAGCAACTTGGCAACGTTCTCTCAAAAGACAAAGACATCGTCAAGGTCGGATACATCAAGCGATCTGGTATTCTCTCTGGTGGATACGACATCTGCGAGTGGGCCACTCGAATCTGGGTTGAAGACAACTGCCCTGGATGGAAGGAAGGCACTCCAATCATCATCGACCAAGAAGGTAACATCACCATGGGCGATGATATGAAGAAGAACTAAGCTGTTTCAACAGCCACTTCTTCGGATGATGCGTCATTGTATTGGATGGCACATGTGTTTCTCCCCATGAGGCCATTGAATGGACAGTAGCCGAAGGCTGATGTCAATACACCCCACAATCCTATGATAAGGAAGACAAGTTCGAGTTGAATTGTTGCAAAAAAATCCAATAAAACAAAACTCGATCCAAACAATGCACGGGCTAATCTCTCAGCACCACCAACGTTTTTCATGATAAGAAAAACGCAACTTTGACAATAAAACCTTGTTCAACGTGCGTAAAACAAGTTTGCTTCAGTTGCCTTGGAAAATTTCCATGGCTTCGTCAACACTTGCACCTTGTGAAATGATGGCGTGGCAAGCAGCCGTCATACGAACAGCCTCATCGGTTGACTTTTGGTGAATGTTACGCCCAGTCGCTGCACCTTTGCAACCACTGACGTTGATTTGATCCCAAAGACGTTGCAAGAAATCACGAGCAGGGAGCGAACCGCCTCCTGAACAAATGATTCCACATCGTCCTGCAGCCTCAACTGCAACCTTCAGCGATTCTGGTTGTGTCATTCCGTCCCATGCACGAGGGTAGTTGACCTTTGCAAAGTCAGCACCAATGCATGCTGCAACACCTGCAGCACCAGAAATCAACTGTGGATCTTTCTCATCTTCAACAGCCTTGCCTCGAGGATACATCCATACAACAGCGATCATACCTTCTTCGTGGGCTTGGCGAATGAAATGCGCAGCTTCTGTCATCATTTCGTGCTCGTATTCGCTACCGATGTACACCGTGTAACCAATTCCAACAACGTTCAGACCGTTGGAAACGAGCGACATGACATCGTCCATGTCCCACATGGCGAGACTAATCGGATCGCGTTGCTTGGTCTTCACCAAATGCGACTTGGAATTCAGTTTCACCAAGTAAGGAACATCTGGATGATCTCGACCGTACAATGAGATGAGTCCACCTTGTGCGGCAAGAACACCGACTGTGCCTTCACGATGAGCTTGTGCTCCAATTTCGAAAAGATGACCAGGGTCGTTGGATGAAAGTGGGATTGAATCTCCACCATCGTAGAAGTCATCGTTCAAGTGTTCGATTTTTTGATCGCACGCAAACAGATTCATCGAGCCAGTACCGCATGTAGCGGCCATCAGGTTCTCGAGATACGTGTCTGCAAGGTCATCGGGAACGTCAGCAGGAATGTGATAATCGGACATTCCATTCACGCTCATTCACCGGTGAAGTTTGCAACACGCTTTTCGACGTATGCTGCAATTCCTTCCTTCGCATCGCTCGAGTTGAAGAGTGCAGCTTGCAACTCTCGCTCAAGAGCAAGATGGTACTCGAATGGGATTTCAGGACCAGTCTGGCAGGAACGCTTGATGTTTCCAACAGCCTTGGTTGCCTTGTTTGGTAACGTGAACTGGCTGCACCAGTCAAGAATGTCTCGGCGGAAATCAGCAGCATCGCCTTCCCAAATGTGGTTGATGAGGTTGTGTGCATGTGCATCCTCGAAGGACATCAATTCTCCAGTCACCATCATTTCAAGGGCCTTGGCCTTTCCGATGAGTCGTGTCAATCGAGCGGTTCCACCAGTACCTGCGAGAACACCGAGGTTGATCTCAGGTAGACCGACCTTTCCAGAGTTCTTGCGAGCAATGCGAATGTCAGCGGCCATAGCGATTTCAAGACCGCCACCGACTGCGTGACCGTTAATGGCACAAACGACCAACTTTGGTGTCTGCTCTAGTCGAGAGAGAGTTTCGTTGGCGTGAAGACAGAAGTTGTACTTGAATCCCGGAGAGACGCTGTTCAACATTTGAATTGATGCACCTGCAGAGAAAAAGGAGGACCCGTTTCCAGTCAGAACAATGCATGAAACATCGTCGTCGAATCGAGCCTTGATGATGGCATCATCAAGATCGCTCATCATACCGTGGGTGTAGGTGTTCGGTGAACGATCGTTGGTTTCGGTCAGTGGTGCTCCTGCAGCATCACTTGCCAATTCGATGACGGCAATACCATCGAGAGTAGCATAGTTCACGAGTTTGTTGGGCATGGCTTCGAAATTGAGGTCGCTCATATTTGCCCGAAAACGATTCGCATTATGAACGAATCGTCGCGTCTACTCGCTGGAAATGCTCGCCTCGTCCGAGTCGTTGGCAAACGAAACCTTGCCTCCGCCTCGTCGAACTTCATTCCACTGCTCTCCGATGGAGGCAGCTTCTGGAGACTGTTCCCACACATCTCTCGCCTTCGCTTTTCGGAACGGCATGCGTCGAACACCACGGCCCATCGCCTTCGGATCTTTGGTCAGCATGAACGGTGTGACAAGGTGATACAGCAACGTCTTGTACCAACGAGGCCGGAACAACTTTCCAATCCAAACAAGGCCATCATCTCGCTTCTTTTGATCCTTCATCCAAGCACGACACATTCGTTTGAACATGCCATCACCAACACGATTCATCAGCCATCGATTGGCAACACTCGTACGAACATATGGCAGCAATTGCTTGCGTACCTCGGTTTCATAATCGCACTCTCCAAGCAAATCCTTGGCCGCTAAAACGCCAGACCAGACGGCCATGCGCATACCGAATCCCCACATGAAATCCTGAAGGCCACCAGACTCTCCAACATAGTATCGACCATCTTGCTTGTAACGTTGGTTGATGGTGAAATCTCCTTTCCCACCAACGCGCTTGATGGGCGTTCGGTCAAGATTCGGATAGTGCTTTTCGTACCATGCGATGGTCTCGTTGAGGAAGCGTTCACTCTTGGATTGCTTTCTCCATAAACACGTACAGATGAGGCCAACGCCATCGACGATGATGAGGTAGGAATACGCCCCTGGTGCAAGTTTATCGTTCAATTGAAATGCAATGTGATTGGGATGTGCGGTTTTGAAAATCTCACCATATGCTACTGCAGAGGTTCCTTTCGGGCCACAAGCGATGATGGTACAATCCTCTTCCTTGACGCGGGATTTGTAATGAATGGTTGCTCCGGCAGCCATGGCTTGACGCTTCATTCCTTGGTCGATGGTGTGGTCTGATGTTCCACGCTCAACGATTCGATAGGCGACACGATCGCTCTTTGGCTGCGTTATGACATCATCTGGATGAATCAAATCAACAACCTGAAATTCCGTTGCTTGAAACTCTGATGCATCGAAGCCCCACTCTTTCAATTGGTCAAAGAAATCAACGTCCATTGACCAGTTCTCAAGAGCTTGGAAATCTCCATCAAAACGTGCTCCAGAGTCACTGCGAACGTCATGGACATGAACCTCCTTACCCGCTTTGGCAAGGATGGTTGCTGCGGCAAGACCCGACAATCCAGCACCCATGATGTGGATGGGTTTGGTCGAGTCAGCGCTATCGGCCATGTTGCCCCATCGAGCCGTTACCCTTGAATCATGCGCTCCCTTCGCATCACCATGGGGCGCCATATCATCATCGAAGAAGCCCCTGTTGCTCTCGATCATGCAGCATTAAGAGAACAACTTGACATCAAAGGATGTGGCGCAATCGTCTCGTTCCTCGGAATCACTCGAGGGACGGAAGGCGATGCCGAGGTCTATGCTCTTGAGTTCGATGCATGGCAAGAGAAGCTCGGGCCAGTGCTTCGAGATTTAGCCAACCAAGCGTGCGACAGATTCGGAACATTATCCGTTGCTATGGCGCATCGAACGGGACGTGTCGAACCACAAGAATCGATTGTCAGCATACACGTCGCTAGCCCTCATCGCAAGGAAGCATTCCAAGCATGCGAATGGCTCATCGATGAACTCAAGAAACAGGCTCCTCTCTGGAAGCGTGAAGTGACCTCTCAAGGATCGACTTGGAAAGCAGGATTGGGATGAACATGGACAAGGAAATACAAGGCATCGTCGAGATCGGAACGAAACCAGTTGTTGAGCGAAAAGCAACCGCCACTGGCCTCTTACATCTTCAACCAGCAACCAAACAGGCCATTGTCGATAAGATGGTCAAGAAGGGGGATGTCCTCGAAGCATCAACCATTGCTGCTATTCAAGCTGTCAAGGAAACACCTCGAATTATCCCTCACTGCCATCCGATTCCATTGGAAGGCTGCAAAGTTGATTGGGCGTGGGAAGGATCCTCACTTCGTTGCACAGTTCACGTCTCAGCACACTACAAGACTGGCATCGAGATGGAAGCCATCACTGGTGTCAGCGCAGGTCTACTGTGCGTTCT
>JAAZUV010000130.1 GCA_018623995.1 Methanobacteriota archaeon | reverse complement strand
ACATGGTTTCTGAATCGGGGTGTTTTTTCTTCTTCTCACCAGGGCGAGCCCCGCCTGCAGAGGCAACGTGTTCGAGGCCGAGAGGTACCTTTTGTTTGGTAACTTCACAGAGGTGGCGAAGTTCTCGTTCTCCCGGAGTTGCAGAGACGTACACCATTTGTGGAACAAGATGCTGGAATTCAGGCATCTTCAATGGACGATTATCTGCTGCCGTTGGCAAACGGAATCCGTGTTCAATGAGGCTGTCTTTGCGAGACTTGTCTCCAAAGTACATGCCACCAACTTGTGGAAGCGTAACGTGGGATTCATCCATGATGACAAGGAATTTTTTCGGGTCACCATGGAATTGTCGTGCGCATGCTGCAAAGAAATCCAAGAGGCAATATGGCCGTTCACCTGGTTGCCTCCCATCGAAATGCAAGGAATAGTTCTCAATGGCTTGACAGTGCCCGATCTCACGAAGCATCTCCAAATCGTATTGTGTACGTTGTTCTAGGCGATGACGTTCAATGAATTTGTTCTGTGAATCAAATTCAGTCAGTCGAAGTTGAAGTTCATCCTCAATGCTTTCAAGAGCTTGTTCAAAGCGTTCTTGACTCGTCATGAAGAATTCTTTCGGATGAATCCAAGCCTCATCGAGGTCGTCAAGGACTTCCCAAGAAACAGGGTCACAGACCTGCACGTGCGTAACGCCATCAAGATCGAAGCGAATGCGCAATGGATCGTCTCGGGAAGGCATCCAGACATCGAGAACTTCGCCTCGAAGTCGACATTCACCTCGTGAGAGGTCGGTTGTTGTTCGTGTGTATTGCAACCCCACCAATTCACGAACAAGGTCCTGAGGGTCGATTTCTTGCCCTTTGTGGACACGTGCATGGTGTTCAAGGAACGTCTCTGGTGGATTGAGACCGTAGATGCAAGAGACGGACGAGACGATGACGCAATCGGGCCTGCTGACGAGACTTGCAACTGCTGCAAAGCGTTCCTGCTCAATACGTTCGTTGATGGACATCTCCTTGTCGATGTACAAGTCACGTTTTGCCAAGTATGCCTCAGGTTGGTAGTAGTCGTAATGCGAAACGAAGTATTCAACAGCATTCTCGGGGAAGTAGCCTGCAACTTCGTGATACAATTGACGTGCAAGCGTTTTATTGTGGCTGAGGATGAGTGTTGGAATGTTCAGTCGCTCGATCATGTTGGCCATGGCGAAGGTCTTGCCACTACCCGTCACACCAAGAAGGATGCATCGTTCTTGACCATCCTCAAGCTGCTGAACCAAGGCATCGATTGCACCTGGTTGATCGCCAGAAGGTTCGAATTCACTGTGCAAGCGAAACCGCTTGACAGATGGGTGCAAATGCTCCATTGCTGCCCCTTCAAGCGCTTTTGATAAATCGAAAGGATCTCTCTCGACCAAGTCGGAATCAACGACTTCTTGGTCTGCGACGTGCTCAAACGCACCGTCATCATCCCAAGCCTCGGTCATGGTTGGGCTTCGCGCCAACCCTTGATGAAGATGCGTCTAAGGCAAATAGAGTCCGCCATTGGCATGAACGACTGCTCCGGTGATGTAAGCAGCATCATCGCTCAGCAAGAATGAGACAATGGAAGCCATGTCATCACCCGTACCAATACGCTTCAGTGGAACCTCTTCGATCCGTTGCGCACGCTTCGATTCTGAATCACCAGCAAGAATGTCCGTGTCGACGTAGCCAGGGGCAAGGACGTTGACCCGCTTTCCTTCCGGACCGACAGCGAGTGCAAGGGAACGCGCCCAAGTGCTTAGGGCAGCCTTGGAAGCAGCATAATCAGCACCATGTGGAGAGCCCCGGGTAGCCAACTGAGAACTGACAACAACCATGCTTGCATGTGGTGCAAGGTGTGGCTGAACAACCTTCCAGACGTTGACAGCTCCCTCGAAGTTGGCTTTCATAGTTCGACGCAAGTCATCAAGTTCCATTTCAGCAGCAGGGACACGATCGTATCGTCCATGATTGAGCACGAGTGCATCGATCTTCCTGTTCATCCAAGCGTGAATACCAAGCAATCCGACTTCACCTTCATCGGAACAGTCGACCTTGACAGCAAGGGCATCGCCGCCAGAGTCGCGAATCTCATCGACGACCATCTCTGCAGGTTTCGATGAGGAGTTGTAGGTGAGCAGTACATCGTAGCCATCCTTAGCAAGCCGATGACTAATGGCAGCACCAATACCACGACCACCGCCAGTGACAAGTGCGACAGGTCGAGAGGTCATGTCTTTCCCACTGTGCAGGTATTCATCAATTCATTGCAAGAATTGAGCAAGTTGTGGTGGCTGCCATCCTTCTGGTTTCAGTACTTTACCGTCCTCTCTTCGAATGACTTTACCATCAACGAGTTTGGCCATGTTGCTGCGATGCACCTCATTGAATGCATCATCGTAGATGTCTTGCATACCGTGATTGATGATGGTGCCTGCGAGGATGTAGCCGATGTCGGCCAATGCGTCGAGGACTTCGACAAGATCGCCTGCACGAGCAGCCTCTGCGTATTCTTGCACCTCTTCCGTCAAGAGCTTGATTCGCAGTTCAATGAGTTCATCTGGACCAAGACCAGGAGCATCGAGTTTAGGGATTTCAAAGGCTTCATTGAATTCAAGCAAGGACTTGACAATTGGGTTCATGGTTGCAATACAACCGATTGGGTTCATCAATGTTCCATGTCCATCTCTAGGCTTCTCGTTGCGTGGTATATTCGAGAACTGAGCGACCGATGAGCACAACTGCAAACATGATGGCTGTGATGAGGGCAATCATCGAACCGCTTCCCGTTTCCAATTCTGCAGAGAAATACAACCCTAGAATCACAGAAGCAAGACCGAAGACTTGTGTGAGAATCATGCAACTTCTGAAACTTCGACCAACGAGTTGAGCCGTTGCAGCCGGTGTGACGAGCAATGCGGTTACGAGAAGCGTTCCAACAACCTGAACCATCGAAACAACAATCGCTGCAACAGCAGCACTGAACCAAAGCCCAATCCAACGGGTGGGGATGCCTTGAACGCGTGCTGCAATCGCATCAATGGTCGTTGCAAGTAACGCGTCGTGAAGGAAATAGAGCGTCACGAGACTGAAGATAGAGATGTAGAGAATCAAATCAAGATCATCGTAATCGATGAGAAGCAGGTTGCCGAAGAGGTAGCCTTCGATATCGGATGTAATACCTCCACCCCAAATTCGGAGGACGACGAGACCAAGCGCCAACATTCCCGTCAAGAAAATCGCAATGGATGCATCACCTGTAAGCAACTCCCGTTCTTGCAATTCGTGAATGATCAATGCTGCTGTCAAGCTGAAGACAAGCGCATACCACAACGGTGCAGTTGCCCCAAGAACGATACCGACAGCAACGCCACCAAAGGAAACGTGTGCAAGACCGTCTCCCATCAATGCGAGATTTTTCATAAGTAAGAATGAGCCATAGAATCCAGCAACAATCGTTGTCAGGATCGCTGCTATGAGAGCCCTTTGAAACATCTCCAATTCAAAGAAGGCGGGGAAGGTTTCACCAGGCATCAATGGCCCTAATGGCTCGAGAACGTTGGAGAGAATCTCAACCAAGTGTTCACTCAATTGCATCATTATTCCTCCTTGTGCGAGTGTGAGTGAACGTGTTGTAAGCCAACCAAACCGGCTAATCCACTCAAGTCTGGAATCTCGCTTGGCGATCCATCGTACTGAATCTGACCATCGAGATAGATGACTCTGTGAGCAGATTGTCGAATGGCTGTTAGATCATGCGAGACCATCAACAGGGTCTTGTTTTCATTGTGACAGAGGTCATCCAAGAGTTTGAGAATACCATTACGTGAGCTTCTATCAACGTTGACCAACGGTTCGTCAAAAATGAGCAACTCAGCATTGGAAGCAAGCGCTCGACCAATAACCGCACGTTGTCGCTGTCCTCCTGAAAGGCGAGCAATGTCCATTTCCGCAAGATCGGCCAAACCGACAAGCTCCAACGCCCTCTCAACGGCTTCGTCGTTCTTTCTTCGTCGGAATGAGAACAAATCGCTGGTTGAAAGGGTGCCGAGTGAAATCAGTTCCCGAACGGTCATGCGCATTTTCGTTGGAATACTTGCTGCACTCTGAGAAACCCATCCGACATTACCGTTGAAATTGATGTTCTGCGGATTGTGTCCAAAAACGGTGACACTACCATTTGCTGGCTGCAGGATTCCCAAGACGGTCAACAGGAATGTGGACTTACCGCCACCATTTGGGCCGACGATTCCAACGAATTCACCTTTGTTGATCTGCAGGTTCACGTCCTCAAGGACCAACTTCCCTGAACGTTTCACGGACAGGTTGGTCGCTTCTAACATAGAAGGAGCCGCGACGACTCTACTAGATGAAATCGCCTGCACAACAACCGCCTCAAGGCTTGGTCTCGGACAGTTTCACAACATTGCAAGAATCTTCACATGGCACGACGTGCAGTGAGGAACTCAGAAGCAATCTTGGATGCAATGTACAGGAATATACCCCCAGCAAAAACGATGGGTAACATGTCCACTGTATGCATAT
>JAAZUV010000129.1 GCA_018623995.1 Methanobacteriota archaeon | reverse complement strand
TGTGCTCTTCCGATCTGACCATGAATCGTCCCAAACCCGAACGATGTTATCGACACCCATTGCTTTAGCATCCTTGAGAATCTTCTCAGTGCCTGCCGCTCCGACAGTGAGCGCGGTGACTGTACCACCGGTCGCTTCCTTGTGGCGGAGGGCTGTTTCGATAGCAAATCCATCGTATGGGCTCATTTCCATCTTGACTGTGGAAAGGTCGACGCGACCTCCTTGCACAGCGATTTTTGCGTTCGTGTCTGGAACTTGCTTGACCAATACGATGATTGTGGACATCTCTATCGATTCACCGAGCAAGGTTCGATTCATGAAGATTGGCTTTCAGCCGCTATGAATTCTGTATCAGAATTAAACGAAAAAGGGAACCTTTACAGGCCGTCTTTGGACAGGGAAAACTCCATGTCCGAAGACCACCATGTTCCCGGCCCTCCCAGTGATATCGCAGATACTCTCAATGCTTGGCGAGATTTATTTCAACGAAAGCACGCTGATGATATCGAAGGATTGAATGTTCTTGATGCAACCGAGGATCCTATCTTCTCATTCTATGTCGATTTTGCAGATATCGATGGAGATGATTTGCTGAGTTATCGGTTTAATGAATACCCAGAACAGACCATCGAACTAGCAAACGAGGTCCTACGGTCGATGTGTTCGGAGCACACCGATGTGCGATGTGTGCTACGGCCACTGGTTTTTCCTGATGAAAAGATTGTTTCTGTCTCAGACCTACGAATGCGAAACCGAAGCAAGCTTGTAAGTCTGATTGTGAATGTAAAAGATGTCGGACCCCGACTTGGGTATCTCAAACGTGCGAGGTATGTCTGCACCGACTGTGGACATCAGGAATTCGTTGACCAACGTGTCGCAAGAGAACGAAAACGTCCAGGTGCTCCATGCAAGGTCTGCTATGATGAGGCAAAAAAAGCGCTCAATGGCGACATTTCATATCCCCTGTTCCGTCACTTGAATTCGTTGTTACAGTTAGCCTCAGAGGGCTCCTTCTATCAGGATATTCAATACCTGAACGTCCAAAATCATGATGCGACCAATGAACAAGCAATCCAGATTATTGTTGATGACGAATACGTGGACGCATACAAAGTAGGTTCAACAATTCGAGTCAATGGAGTGGTCTACATTGATCCAATTCCGGATCGTAGTTTCATCAAAGATACACGTCGAATTCTCCAAGTACGGGCACTGAGTATCGAAGAAGTCTCATGATGTGATATCAAGCATGGTCTCGTATGCCTCTGGATTGGCTTCAAAATGCTCAGCGATGGATGACAAACCTGCGGCGACTCCCGCAGCGACGCCCATCTTCGCATCGAACGGATGCAGCGTTCCATCCATGACTGCTGCTTTGAACGAAGCCAAATCATTCCAAGTGCTTGGTTCTCCAAATTTAGGATTTGGCGTTACTTGAATGTGGCCAAACTCTGGCAATACGACGTGTTCTGCAAGTTCGTACACAGGCGACTGCTCATCTTCTGGATCGAGGTAGGCTTTCCTCATCTTCTTCTGAACCTTTTCAAGCGTGTCGTGAAGTAGGAGTGCTCCATTTGGATCAGACTTGCTCATCTTGTGATCGAACGAATCCATACGAACACCGGATGCTTTCAGGGAAGACAAAATTGGTGTATGAAGACAGGTTGCTTTCTTCCAGTTCCACTTTGAAGCCATGTCTCGCATGAACATGTGCGCTTTTCGCTGGTCCATACCACCGATGGCAACGTCGATGTTCAACTCGAAGATATCAGCTGCTTGCATGGCAGGATAGTAGAATTTCGACAGATCGTGGTCGGACGATGCCTCATCGCGTCCCATGATGGTGAACGTTTTGCGAACCATTGGTAGGGTTGCTCCCTTCGAACATCGGAGAACTCTTGCCCAATAATCTCCAGAATCCATGAGTTGACTCGCCCAATAAAAGCGAAGTTGGCCTGGTCCATCTCCTTCTTCTGGATAATCGAGGAGGGCACGGAATGTTTCTTCCATGTAGACAGCAGTCTTCTGAATGTCTTCCATATTGCCGCCAAATTTGTCGTTCACCCATGCGTGCCAATCGGCTAAGAAAATCAGAACGTTCGCATCGGCTTCAAGCATTCGCTTCAATTGGAGAGAAAGGACCTTCCAACCAATGTGAGCCTTCCCACTTGGTTCAAAACCAACGTAACATCGCAAAACACCGTCACCAGCCATAGACGTTTCATCAGCAAGACAGTCAACGATGTGTTCGATGCCGACGCTCTCTTCAACGTCACCTATCATGAGATAGAGGCGCTTTCGATTCTCATCCGAGAGTTCTTTGATGCGCTCATACCGCTCCTCGAAAGGTGCGAGAACGGCATCCAAATCCACATCAACACCTCAAACAAGTTCGCTCAATTTCTTGACCTTGCCTTCTGAAGGAGCTTCACCACGTTCAATCATGCCCTCGAGTTCAGCAATCATTGATTCAGCCGTATCGATGGTTTCTTGCGTGACAGTCGTACTCATCTCGATCGATTTTCGAATCATCTTGATGGCAGATTTCGCCTTTGAGAATTTCTTGGCGTCTTCCTTTGCCTTGTCACCGCGTTGTTTGGCAGTGTAACCGGTCGCCTCGTCGAGGAAGGAAGACCACCGTCGGCGACTCTCCATCGCTTGTTCTCGACCACCGTCAGCAGATAGGAACGCCTCAAGATCGGATCCCTTCAACTGGACCACATCGACTTGCAACTTTCCTTGATCAGTGTAACATCCAGAAATGTTGGAGAGAAGACCAAACGATGCTTGAAATTCTCCTTCTGCATTGGCCTGAACATTCTCAAAATGTTGTGCTGCCAACTTGGCTAGTCCTGCATTTCCACCGATTGATTTCTCAACGCCTCGTTTAACTGCGAATCGCTCCATGCTGGTCCATTGGCATGACCCTCATAAGGCTCGCGAAGAAGAAGCCACCCCAAGAGTGGGGTTTTTCTGTACGATTGTGTGGGCCAACTATGCGCACCAAAGCATCGTTCATTCTTTTGCTGCTCCTTCTTGTACCTCTGGCAAGCGCATCAGAAGTCGGTTTCGAGAACGAGAACGCTTTGGGTGAGCAAGGATTGAACATTCGAGCAGGTGAAGTTTCGCCAAACCTGGAAAGCATCCTGTTGGTTGGCGATGATGGTTACATCCATATGATTTCAGCATCCTCTCCAGGCGACAGAAGTCAAGATCAGGACATCGACAGCAGTCGTTCTGCTCGATTCAATGACGTTTCTTGGCATCCAAATGGCCAGACTGCACTCATTGCAGGCGACCTTGGTGCTGCACTTCGCTATACCTTGAGCGACAACAGCATTCAGCCTGTGAACGGAGCAGGAACTGTTGGTAGCATCGAACTGACAACAGTCTCTTGGCGTGCTGGTGGAGATCTCGCTTTCTTCGGTGCAAAAAATGGCAACATCTACAGCTTCAATGAGGGCGAGGGAATGTCACAACTTGAAGGAACAATGGATTCAGAAATCACCGACATTGCGTGTCACATCGAGCACAACCTGTGCGTGGCCTCAACATTGAATGATGGCATCGCAGTCATCGATCGTACACGTGAAGTGACATGGTTGGATGGCACCTCAGGTTACACTTGGATGGCAGCTGATTGCCCCGACCCGACATATCGAAAATGTGTCGCCTTTGGTAGCGGCCGAGTTCATGTTTCCATCGTTCTTGACATCGAGGATGCCTCTCGATCAACCACTGAAAAGGTCCTCGAACTTCTCGAAGGATCCACTGATTTCATCGCAACGAGCAGAGGGTACGATGGGACCTCTCTGGTACATCTAGCGCCAATGGAATCCGTTCGTTACAAAACGAGTCTCGATGAGGTATTCATGCACATGGAAGCTCAAGTCATTACCGATTTCGACCCAGAAGTTGCTGGCCAACGCATCGCTCTGATGTGGGAAACAGGCGAAGATGATGGTTGGATGATTACCAATGAAGGACTTATCATCGATATTTTCCCAGTCGAAAGTCGCGAAAGTTTGGGCATCATGGAGACCATTGTGTTCGCTGCTGTAGCCATCTCGGTGCCAGGTGTCATCATCGGACTGATTTTCATGAACAGCTCGTATTTGCAACGAAAATACAGGCAACTGCGTGGCTTTGAAAAGAAAGAATGAGAAGAATGAACATCGTGTTCTTGTGCTAAGGTTCATGAGTTGTATCGACTCCCACGAAATGAGGGAACTGAATGGAACCTTTCGAAGCCATCGATTTTTACGACATCGAATCCTTGCTCACTGAAGAAGAAATCATGATCCGCGACCTTGTGCGCGAGTGGGTCGATGAAGAGGTTATTCCTAAGATTGAACATGCTTGCGAAGAAGGCATTTTCCTCGATGAATGGCGTGTTGCTCTTGGTGAAATGGGTGTACTCGGGGCACCACTCAAGGGCTATGGATGCCCTGGACTCTCCTATGTTGCTTACGGACTCATCTGTCAAGAACTCGAACGCGGTGATTCTGGACTTCGATCGTTCGCATCTGTTCAGGGCTCACTCGCTATGTATCCTATCTGGGATTTTGGAAGTGAGGAGCAAAAGAATCACTATCTTCCGAAGATGACTTCAGGAGAATGGATTGGATGCTTTGGCCTAACCGAACCTGACTATGGTTCGAATC
>JAAZUV010000128.1 GCA_018623995.1 Methanobacteriota archaeon | reverse complement strand
GATTTGTCCAAACCTAGCCAAGAATACAGGACGTCCATATCAAAGACGTTGATCAAACCGGTATCGACCATGTTCATGTCGAAGAATGCATACTGGCGAATGTTTTCCAGCAACTTGACCGATGGTTCTGTCGCTGTAAAGTGAGCGCATGCTTCGCCAGCAAGTGCACCACGGACGAGGAACTCCATGCCGAGCGTGGTTTTTCCTGAACCACATGTTCCTGACGCCAGAACTGTGGAGCCATATGGGATTCCTCCTCGAAGAATTTCATCGAGACCATGAATACCAGTTACGCAGCGGTCTCGGGAATATGTCGATGCGGCTTGCACGGCTATCGCTTCTCCCAGCCCAATCGAGTTCATGAAGCATTTGATGGTTCAAAGAACACATCACCGGGCGTTGGACCGGTTTGAACGGACCATGCTGTCGAAGACATCGTGTTCGTTCCGTCCCAGACGATAACTTGGTTGAGGCCTACCGGCAAGCCAGCTTGCGGACCCCACTCAGCCTTTGAGTTGGGAATTGGATTCACTTTCCCTGGACGTGTGAAGCGTAGTTCGATAACACCCGAACCATCATCCAAGAGATTCATCGAACCAGTTCCCAACAACCCGTATTGGCCCAAATCGAACATTTGTGATGCATTTCCTTGCTCTTGCGATGCTAACGACCCAGTGAAAAGGGCAACTGAGTGGCCCTGAATAACGCCGCCTTGTAGAAGAACCTCGTTTGATGTTGAGCCTGAAGACGTGTTGAAGGACCAACCGTAGAGACTGGTTGCGAAGGCGTTGTTGTTGTACACTTCAATCCATTCAGGACCGCCGCTGATTGGACGCGTCATGACTTCCGTCATTTGCAGGTCTTCGTTCATCCTACCAGCATCATGAACTTCGAGTGTAATCAGCACCAACTCGGATCCCATTCGAGCCGTACTCGATGCCGTCGAAGCCATTCGAGCATTGCTCAAATCAGCCCCTCCTTCGAACAAGTTCAATCCAACACGGGAATCGTTTTCAGATGCGTAAATGGAAATTCGCAAAAATGCAGTCAGATCCTCGTCAAGGCCTAATCCCTGTGAGAACCCTTCGAGCGTCACGTTTGAAAGCGCTGATATCCGGTTCGTGTCAACCTGTTTGTTAGACATCAGCCCGGTTTGAACCCGCCCTTGTTCCAAGGCTTCTGCGCTCTGAAGATGCCAATCCGCAGTTGAATTTGCGTAATCCAAGCCGTCCTCTCCGTCACTCGGCACGAACCATCCCGCACCGCTCGTAAGACGGTCGAGACCCGAGACAACGGCTTGATCGACTTGGTCGATTTCCGTATCGTTGGAACCCATTTCAAGCTGGGCCAAGGACATGAACGCAGTGAGAATCATGAGAAAGAGCGTGAAAGCAGAAAGAAATTCAATGACCGCAGTGAGTCCGTCTTCATCGTCTCGAAGTTGCGACCAATCCCCTCCTCCCATGGAGTGACCACGACAAAGGACGTCATGAACGTTGCCAAACAATTTGGTGTTTGGAACCGGTTGATTTCACCGTGATTCATGCGATGAGTCTTTGAATCATCCATGCGACCACGGTACGATGACAGGAGCGGAGCGACCGACTGTTGCGAAGAAAAAAACCAGCCTTGGCTTGGTTTCGTTGATGCTCTTGTCGCTCATGTCGGCGCTTATTACGGTGCCAACTGCAACGGCTATCGAACAGGTTGACCTAGCGATTTTAACTGGAAAAAGTCCAGTTGAGAATCGAAACTATGCTGCGTTTGATCCGATAACGTTCTCTGCAGAGGTTGAGAATCAAGCCCTCGGCCCACAAACTTCCACTCGAACGATGGACTGGTTCATTTGTTCAGGTATGAAAACAGTGACACAGTGTATCTCAAACGATCTCGCAAGCGGCCAGATCAACATCAACGGGCTCCTGAACGGAGACAGTGGCAACTTCAGCGATCCAACGCAATGGTATCCAAACGGTGTAACAGGAACATTCACCGTGGTCTTCAAATTCACGTTTGCTGATGTCGATACCAGCGACGACGTCCTCTCGTACAACATCAATCTCACTGCAGAGTACAGTGATGTCTCCGTCGACCAAGACCAAGACCCTCGAGAAACCCTCTCGGGCCTCCACACATACAACGGGGAGTTCGTCCTCAACACGGAGCAAGATTACGTCATGAGCATCTCAGGTACCGCACATACCTGTGGCGAGTGTGGCTTGATTGCTTACATGGGCTGGAATTTGCGAGAGCTCGATGGAACACTTGTAGCCACAGCCAATCAAAGCGTTACAACGTTACCAGCCGGGGGCTATGAGCAACCGTACACCATTTCCTTGCCTGCTCTCAACTACTCCGTACCTGGCAGGTACATCTTCGAATTCGGCCTTATCGACAGTGCAAGCGCATTCAACGGCGATCTCAACGATTACAACGATCTCGCTGAAGTTGAGATTGTCCTCGATAACACTCTCGACCTTCGAATTGCAAGCATGTATCCATCGCACAACCCCTCCTCTCCAAACTACTACTACGGAGAGGACATGCTCTCGGTCGATGTTGAGAACATCGGGAATTTCACCGTAGAGGATTTTTCCATCACCTTCGAAATGTTCGATGCGGTTGGCGAATCTGAATATCTTCAAACATGCGAAATCGACAAACTTGGACCATCCGAGTCGTCAACATGTATGTTCAACCTCACCAAGGTAGGAGAAGGGAAGGAACTACGCATCTACATGCCAACAACCTTCGATGGAAGACCAGACACAGGCCCTTCCGACAATACGTTGATTGAATTTACCTCCATCCTCGCTGGAGACATTCTTCCACTCATTACCATGAATTCAATCTCTGGAACCTACACAACAGCCGATGCCATCGAATTAACAGCCGTTACCAACACCGTTGCTGCAGAACCTCTGAATTACACGTGGGTGCTTGATACAGTCATTACAATTGGATATGGAAAGTCCATTTCCATCAATGCATCTTCCTTCCCATTGAAAGATTACGACATTGGCCTCTATGTGGAGGATGCCCTCGGCTTCAATGCCGAAGCACATGCAACCATTTCCATCATCGATGAAGTACTCATCAATGAACAGCCTCTGATGAGCGGTTCAGCCGTTTCACTGGATAAAGCACAATTTGTGTACGATGTGTTGTTGCCAATTGAAGTATTCAATTACAACATTGCAGGTGGAAAGGAGCCTTTGATGATCATGGATTTCAAGGTCATGCAACTTGAAAATGAACTTCAGTCAGCTCAACTTCAATCACTTGAACTCGATGTCAACCTCTCAGCATTGTTGCCTGAATCAATACCACATGATTCTGTCGAATTCCTTGAGCTCAATTCATTGGACAGCACCTTCTGGGATTATCTCGAATCACCAGACTTCTTCGCCTACGATGGCTTAGAGAACATGAGCCTAAATCTTCATTCCAACACCATCGTCCTCGTCATCGGAGCCCTTCCAGAACCAAATGTTTCCCTTTCCAACCTCACCCATAACAAACTGGTTGGAGGAGCCATCGAGCTCACGTGGACGCCACAAGGCGATATTCTGAACCCATATCTTGGTGGTTGGCAAATCTACAGACTCACTGTCGATGAATCCGTAGGAACAATCTTCCCTGACCCATCGGTAGAAACCAACCAGAACCTCTGGGCAGAGTTGTTGGCTGATAGCGGCGTAGAGTTGGTACCGACCGATTCCGATGGTTGGACCGACCCAGTTTCACTCGAAACCGGAACCTGTGCCTCATACGCGATTCTACCGACCAATCGAGCTGGTGTGCCCGATACGTCACGAATCAACGTTGTCATGGATGAAGACGGTTCGTCCAGACTTTGTGGTGATGCACTTCCACCAACAAGTGCCGTCTCGTCCTTCACCTACACCTATCGGTTTACCAATTGCGCTGAATGCTACGATATGCAACAAGATTGGAACGCTTGCTACGAGTTGAATATGACGTGGACATGGCCTGCGAACGAAGAGGACGGTGGCGTTACATGGAACATCTACAGAATGGATGTTGAACCATCGCAAATCGATCTCCGATTTGCAACACCTCTGGTCACGGGCCTTGTAGGCATGCAAGGTGAACAAGGCACCTTCGATCAATCTGGACTCGAAGTTGACGGTATTCGTCCAATGCGCACATACTACTACGTACTCGCACCGGTTGATTCCAAAGGAAACGAGAACACGTTTGAACTACCGAGTGACAACATCTTGCGTGTGAAGATTGAAGACCAATGGTGGGATTACAACCAGCATCTGATTCCAGAGGAGCCTGCTCCACCGGAACCACCGCTTGGTGTGCCATGGCTCCAGGACGTTCTTGACTACACGGAAGTAGGTGAATTCCAGACGGCAGGTATTGCCGTTCTCATCCTCGTCGTGCTCAACGCATTGTTCATTCCGATTACGATCAAGCGTGGTTCTCGCCTGAAGCGTATCCTCGCAGCACGTAAGCGCAATCAAGCGACCCGAAACATGGCCGATGACTTCGAAGATTTCTTTGAGTGATTGGTTGAGAAAGACACCGTCATATTCATGACTAAACTGCTGGTGGCTCGCTTCGCTGCGGTGATCGCATAGCCTGGCCATTGCGCTGGATTGCTAATCCAGTGGGTTAAGTCCCTCGGGAGT
>JAAZUV010000127.1 GCA_018623995.1 Methanobacteriota archaeon | reverse complement strand
TGGAACGTGAGATTCAGGAATGTCGACGTAGAACTCATCCAACTCTTCGATGTGCCGTCCAACGGTCGGACCCATGACAGCGACGGCGATTTCTTCACCCTGCTTTGCTTCTTTGAGATCTTCACTGGCGCGCGAACGAAGGCTCTTGACTTGGCCAACGGGTGTTCCATCAAGTTTCATCAAGCGTTGGCCGAGGTGAACTCGCCCTCCAAGAACGCGCATACCGACAATGGCTGGACCTTTGTTGCGGAAGGTGTGATTCTCAAGGTAGAGCAGCTTTCCAGGATAGACCAAGTTTTCGCGGGCAGCTGCATCCATGTCTTCCTTGGTCTTCTCTTTCCATTCTTCGAACTGATCGATGATGTGGTAGATTATGTCGCCACCAATCCACGTCACGCTATCATCGCCTTGGTTGAGGCTTTCTTTGACTTCGTTGTTCGGTTCAACCGAGAAGCCGAGAATGATTTGATTCAAGCGACTGTTGGCCGATTCTGCTGTCATGACGTCACGCTTGTTGACAGGTCCAACGGTGGCTCTTCGAATTGGCACGTCGATTTTCTTCAATTCGAATGCAAGCGCTTCGAGGCCACCAATGGTATCGGCCTTGATGACAACACCTTCCTCATCCAGTTCAACGGAGACTTGTGTTTCCTTCTTGGCTTCATCACGTGCTTCATCGCTTGCAAGCCGAATGGTTGAGCCTGCGAGTGCCTTTTCGAGGCCTTGTGCAATGATTTTGACACCTGCAGCAGCGTGAATGGTATCCACCGATTCCCATCGGTCACCAGCATCACGCATTTCGGACATACCTCGAGCTTTCTTCAGCCCCTTGATTCGAACATCAAACGGTCCATCAGCGCTGACTACAGTAATGTGGTCACCCGTGTTGAGTGTACCTCGATGGAGGATGACGTCGATGGTTTTGCCCATTCCAACCTCATCTTTCATTTCGAGAATGGTTCCTTCTGCAGGTCCCAGTGTATCGGTAAGGCGATCTTCAAGGAACCGTTCAGCCAATCCTACTGTAACCGTGAGCAGGTCCTGAAGGCCTTCACCTTCTTTCGCAGACATAGGAACAAGTGGGAAGGATTTCCTGAAATCTTTGATCTGATCGTAACGTTCCAGGTTGATGCCATGCTCGGAAACTTGACCAAGAAGTTTCCAGTATCGGTCTTGAAAGAGGTCGATAACGTCCTTTCGTTGTTCTTGGAGGGATTCGATGAAGGAACGATCACGCTCACACCTCCATCCATGAATACGGTCGATTTTGTTTCCAGCAATGACGAATGGGGTCTTGGTTTGCTTGAGAATGTTGATGGATTCAATGGTCTGGGGTTGTAGGCCCTCCATGATGTCTACAACGAGAATGGCAATGTCTGCAAGAGCGCCACCACGGTTTCGCAATGAAGCGAATGAGTGGTGGCCAGGTGTATCGATAAACAGGAGTCCTGGGGATTTGAACGGACGTCCACCCATCAGTTTTGCACAGGTTTCATTGAGAACTTGAGCAGGAACTTCTGTGGCTCCAATGTGTTGGGTAATGCCACCAGCTTCACGATCCATGACGCTGGCTTGTCGGTCACTACCAAGTGAGCGAACCAAATCAAGAACGCTGGTTTTACCGTGGTCAACGTGACCGAGAACCGAAACAATCGGTTGTCGATTCTCACCGCGAACGACAGGCTCTTCTTCGTTCACGTCTGTTTCGTCCATGCGACTACCTCCAAGGGAGGAAGAAAGAAACTCACTCGTAGACCCAAGCGCCCATGGTGTTTTCCCAGGTCATCAAACCTTCAGGGAACCAGAGGCCAAGTTCGAATGCTGCTGTTTCAGGAGCATCGGAACCGTGAATCATGTTGAAGCCCATATCCATACCAAAGTCACCACGGATGGTGCCAGGTTCTGCTTCACGACCATTGGTTGAACCAATGAGTTTGCGAGCAACGGAAATGGCATCACGACCTTCCCATGCCATGCAGACAACTGGGCCGGAGGTAACGAACTTGATCAATCCAGGGAAAAACGGACGTTCCTTGTGAACATCGTAATGCTGTCGAGCGATTTCTTCACTCGGAACCATGGACTTGAGTCCGACCAACTTGAGCCCTTTTCGCTCAAATCGACCAATGATTTCTCCAACAAGTCCTCGTTGCACTCCGTCTGGCTTGACCATAATGTAGGTTGTTTCCATCTTCTTCACCGTCCTTGGCCACCAAGAGGCCCTTTATGAGTTCACCGAATTGAATCAGCGGATACCGCCACGAACAAAGTGACGTGTCCACTTGACCTTTCGGGAATTTCGGGACAACTTGACCATGTTCTTGCGAGCCTTGCTGTTCTTGAACCATAGAATGCTTCCATCCTTACGGACGAACATGGTTCCAGTACCTGGCTCGATTTCCTCTCCGGAGAATGAACAAACTCTTCGTTCTGGCATGATGATCACCGTGCATTGAGCTTACGGGCTTCACGACCCGTGTCCTTGAGCATGAGAATGTCACCCATTCGAACTGGGCCGACAACGTTGCGAGTAATAATTCGACCAACGTCTCGTGGGTTTGGAGCATCATTGACTCGAACCTTGACTTGAGTTGCTTCACCGGTCATTCCAGTTCGACCGACGATTTCAACAACTTCAGCAGGCCAGCCGCTTACCGTTTCGTCACTCATGTTGAATCACCTATTCAGTTCTTGATGCCGTTGATGGCTTCAAGGACGTTGTTGAACGCTTCCATGTTTGCTTTGGAGATTTCCATGAGAGCAATGGAAGCGGTCTTGACACCTGTTGGGAGTCCGGTTTCTTTTGCAAGGAATTCTTGGCTTGGGACGTATCCGTATGGGATGCCCTTCTCTTCGCAGATCAATGGGATGTGCGCCAGAAGTTCTGGAGGGTTGACGTCTTCGGCTAGGATAACGAATTGGGCAGTACCGCGCTCTGCGGACTTTGTTACTTCGTTGCTTCCTTTCTTAATTCGCCCGCCTTGGTTGGCTCGGATGAGCTCGTAAATACTGTCGGCGAGGTCGCTTGGGGTTTCAAATCGTACGTGTACACTCATTGGATTCATCCTCGTGTGGTATTCGTTGCGCCCACACTCGACCATATAAATGCAGTGCCCGGTTACTGAATTGGCAAAATGGCTCAGTTACCGAGAAGTTCGTTGATTCCACGTGCCAATGCTTCACCAGCATCGATGACCGAACGGGGGTTCGATAGGCTTCCAGTAGCGTGAACACCGTCAACATATTGGGTCAATCGACGAATCGCTCCACCAGTGAAAAGCCCGTGTGAACAAGCAGCGTGGACCTCGACAGCTCCTTGCGAGCGGAGAGCGTCCGCGGCGCGACAAATGGTTCCGCCCGTAGCAATCATATCGTCAACGATGGCGACAATTTTTCCTTGAACATCCAGATCCTTTGCTTTGTGAACAATCGTATGCGCATCGATTCGCGTTTTCTCAAGATAGGAGAATTCACAACCGATCAAATTCGCAACTTCACTGGCACGATCGATGGCACCTTTGTCAGGTGAGAGAATGAAATCGGGATTGACTTCACTCTGAAGGTGGCTTGCAAGTTCAGGCATAGCTGATGTAAACGCTACCGGAACGGAGAGATTTTCAAGCACTTTTGGAGCGTGTAAATCGAGGACTGCGAGCCCATCACACTGTCCTGCCAACATATCAGCGATGGCTCGTGCAGAGATGACTTCCCCAGGCTTGAATCGCTTGTCTTGGCGAGAATATCCAAAATATGGCACCGCAAGGTAGACTCCGGGACCAATATCTTCCATTTTTTGCGGTTCAATTCCTCGAAGGTTTTCCATGGAACCTTTGCGAACATCGGAGACCGCTTTGAGAATCAACATGGTTTCAACAATTCCAGCATCTGGAAATGTGTTCGAAACTACGACAACCGGTTCAGATCGAATCGCTTCAATCTCATCTTCCGGAATTCGGATGTATCCCTCCGAATCGGGAAATCGGCGAGCCTCAAGTTTGACGTGACTCCAACCCAAGGATTGAGCGAGTTGTTCTGCCACGTGTTGTGCATTGCTTCCGGAGACAACGACCATCGGCTTCCCTCAAGCAGTGCTGAGCGACGCCCGTTCATGTTCTTTGCGAGTCTTACGACACCGTGTAGAGAAGGCGTTGGTGCGCGAGGCAGGACTTGAACCTGCGACCTCCCGGTTATCAGCCGGGTGCTCTAACCGACTAAGCCACCCGCGCAAGGGCAAGCCTCCGACCTACAACCTTGTCATAAGAATGACGGTTGATTTGAAATCACTCTTCGTCGAAATTTGGATCGTTAATTGCAATGTAAGAAGGCAACTGCAAGACACGATCGAAGGTTCGTGAAAGAACAATCTCGTCGAGACGCTCACGGGTTCGAGAGAACGCCGTCAAAGGAATGCGGATGTTCTCCTCAATTCCATATTGCTTTTGTGCGTGAAGACGAGTCTTCACAATGAATCCCTTGTAGGTGCGCTTGACCTTGACCATGCCGGTGATGACACCAACTTCTCGGCCTTGGTTGTCAAGAACTGCTCGATCCAACATTTCGTCAGGTGCGTAGAGCTTCTCGTCAATCCGAATGGTGTTTCTCCATCGTCGTTGTAGTTCACGCATCGACTTGGATAGTTTCACAGTTCCATCTGTTTGGATGCTGTG
>JAAZUV010000126.1 GCA_018623995.1 Methanobacteriota archaeon | reverse complement strand
TCATGTGGATGATTGAGTCAAGACACCCATTGTTCCTGTTTGGCATTCCAGGTATTGTTCTCTTTGTGCTTGGATATCGTCTCTCAGGAGGTGTTGTCAACACGTTCACGGAACTTTCGACCGAGTCCATTGGTGTAACACTCCTAACGATTGCAATGACCTTGTTCGGATTGTTTGCAATGATGATCGCCTTGATTCTCTACATTATGGGCAAGCAAGTTGAGCAAGTCCAAGCCCAGTACGATGGGCCAAGGGGTGGTCAGTGAATGCGTGGACTTGTTTGCTTGGATATGGATCGTGTCCTCGTCGATCACCTTTCCACGTGGCAATTCGTCTACGATTGTCTTGGCATCAACAACGATGAATCGTTTAGTCTCTACAATCAAGGATTGTTGGATGAATGGGATTGGATCAAACTTGATATCGCTCTCATCAAGAACAGCTGGCGAGAACAACGTGGAACAGAAATCACAGATGCAGATTTACGGGCTTGCATGGAAGGCATGCCGATGATGAAGAACTACCAACACTTGATTCAGTCTCTTTTGGATGATGGCCATCATGTGGCCATAGTAAGTGGAGGCTTACAACAAACGGCTCGAGATATTTCGTGTCTTTTCCCAAGCGAGAAGAAGTGGCAACGACGATGGGGTGGAATCGATCGGCATACTTCTGCAAGACTTGCCAACGGCTACGACACCCGCCTTCATGTGTTTACGAACGGTTGGACAACGGATTCGGGCCAAACCGACGGTTCATTGCTCGTCCAAGATTATGGACGCTATCAGGTTCAGATGGATGGGAAAGGTGCATTGGTTCGCATGCTACGTCGTCGTCTCAACGTCGACGAAGCGCACGTGATTGCTGTCGGCGATTCTGCAGGTGACATCGGAATGTTCGAAGAAGCAGCTCATGCCATTTGCTTCAACCCCTGGGATGAACGTCCCCTACCGTATGCAAATGAGGTCATACGAGAGAAGGATCTTGCAATCGTTTTGGAATCATGTCGCACCTTTTTCTATCAACTATGACTTGCAGGTGAAACGTTTTTTAATAATCCTTCAAAGTAGAATTTATGCATACGCGCAGTATATTGATTGTCATCGTTCTTTTTACTGGCAGTATCTTAATCAGCATCGATTCTCTTGCGCAAGTCCCAACCGCTGCAGTAAACGTTAGTTGTGAGGAAAAGATGGAAATCTCAGTTGAGAGTTCCACATCCCTCTCTGAAAACATTACTTGTATCGTAGAGAATCCAACCGTATACGTTGAGAAAGTCGACATTTCCGTTGATTCTGGTGAATTTGCACATTCAGGTCCAGGGTCGATCTATGTAGGTCCTGGTTCATCTGAAGAGTTTGAAGTTGTCATCTATGCCGATCAAGGGACATCTGCACAATCTCAGACGATTTCTGTTACTGGAACAGTGACCGAATTAAGCGGCCTTCCGCCTGTTAATGTTGCAACGGATGAGGCAACATTCGTGCTCAACATTCTTCAGTACGGTGCATGTTCAATTGGAAGCCAAGACTCATTCAGTGAAGTGAAGACAGGCGAAGAATTGACACTTACCTTTCAAGTTTACAATCAAGGAAATGGGGAAGATATCATGGACATTGGATTAACAAATGTATCACTGGATTTTCTCGAGAACCTGGGTTTTATAGCAAATTTTCCACTTGAGAGTATCGCGATTGAAGAGCAAAATCAACCGGTTCGTGTTGTTCTCAACCTCATGGCACCGGATCAACTGTCAGTGGATTATGACGCTAATGAGAATCGCATCTCGAATATTGAAGTCGAAGTTGAAGTAACATCACGTATCTCTTGCGAATCTGAACAGGGGTGTAAGAGGGACTCAACGGTATCGATTCTTGACCTAATCGAAGAAGAAGATTCCTCTGCTGTGGATGGATTATTGGGTTCAGATAAAGGTAGTGACTCGTTCATGATGTTTGGTGCTGGTGTCCTCTCAAGCATTGTTTTACTGTCGTTGGTTTATGCTTTCATGAAGAAGTCTTGAGTACAACATTGGCAAGGACGAATCATGGCCGACGAATCGTTTGTAACGAAGGTTCGAAACAATCCTTTGTTCAAATCGTTTCTATTCTATTCAGCATTTCGTGCCGTCTACGGCTTTGGAATTCTGTTGTTTGCTTACTTCTTTGCAACCTCTACAGAGGCTCCATGGTGGGTAACTGCCCTCATTTTCATCGCTTCAATGATCTTCTCGAGAATCCTGTTCAAATTTATCAAATCAAAAACAGGCTCGTCTGAAGCACCTTCAGAATAATATACGAGTCTGTCTATTACAAAGCATGAGCAACATCGATGACTTCCTGACAAGCATCTGCACAAACTGTGGCTTTCTCTTGGGAGAATTCATTCCAGGAATGCCATGTCCACATTGCGATGAACCAATGTTATGACGTTGAATCACTTACTGAGAAAAAATATTCTTCAGATAGAGATGCTTAGGTTCAGAGCTTAATCTGATCTCTTTCAAATCGAGAGGTGAATCTCGAGGGTTGCAGTTCATCGAAAATTTTGCAATGCAGAAGTGAATCGAATCGTTTTTTTTGTCATGCCATGCACGGACATAAACAGGTACAATGTCGATGTATTCGGGTATCTTTCCTTCACTCGCTAGTGCCATAACTGGATACGCGAGTTTGTGCTTTGCCAGGGTCGTGGTGGGTTTACCTTCTTTCCCTTCAATGACGAATAGCGTGTATTTCCCATTCATTTTTCCGAAGACGACCGTATCAATTTCTACTTGCCCATGATGGTCAAAATTTTCGTCATCATGGGGATTGTTGACTTTGAATTTGTAGGTCCCATTCGCTTCACTTGGGGACGGTATTGGATCTTCAGAGTCCATTCCTAGGCCGGCTTGAATTACACCTGTTGCTAAGCCTAAACTAAGTAGGGTATTTTCTGTGAGTTTTGGCATAATCGAGAATGAAAACAAATCCTGCTGGCTAGCCGATGAAACGTACCTATCTCCCTGTTGTGGGAAAATTGAATCTTCAACAAAGTAATCGTTGAGGATATCTTTAGATTCTACCAAACTGAATGTACCACTTCCTAAACGAAACAAATACATTCCATTTTCACTCAACAAAGGATGAGTGTTGACGTAATTCTGATGATGATCAATTGATAGGTTCTGCGGGGTCTTTCCCTTGATACCTGTGTATTGAGTGAATTTTGTTTTTGGAAACCACTTCATCCCACCGATTCCAGATTGGAGTTCATTGAGGCACCGTTCCAGAGTCATGATTATCGCATTATGTGATTTCTATTGAAATTGATGGTGCCTTTGTTTACTTGGAATGAATAACATTTACACCGTGCTTCTGAAAGACATCAAGAACGTATTCCAACGTTCCTTCATTGATCAATTCGGGTGAATGAATTCCGGGTCCAAGGCCACAATGTTCTGGACCTTTTGTCGCAAACAAAGAAGCGAGTGCGTAGGTGACAAGGCCTGTCGTTCGTGCCATTGAACCATCTCCATCTTGGCCATGATCCGCAATGGTCCACTCTCTTACCTCGTCCTTGGCTTGACATCGAACCTTCATCCATGTGAATTCTGGACGGCTCGTATCGAATGTCCAAGCTGCAAGAAGATCCTCCTCAGGAGTTTTCTCTCCCTCGGACAACCAGCGATCAACATGTTGCGGCCAACGAACTGTGTATTCTGCCATGTTGGTTGCGTCGATGGTTGAGAGGACACTTCGTAGGCCATCTGTCAGGAATGCATCCATTCCATCCGTCCCTTCGACCTCGATTCGATGCCGCTCTGTGAGAGCAGGAACGGTGACGATTTCACCATCTCGAACAATTCGTGCAGGACGCGTGTATTCCTCGATGACGTCTGATGGGGAGAATGGTGCCATGTAGGACCACTCCTCATCAGGTTGGGTTGGGTTCCCTCCAACATGGATGCTTACATCATCGAGGTGACCCAACTCACGTTGAGCCTGTGCAAGAAGCATGTTAGACAAACCAGGCGCAATTCCGATGTCCCAAATCATGATCGCCTTGTGCTCCTTTGCCAATGCATCCAACGTCTGTGGATCTTCTTCGGTAAATGCCAAATCAACGATGAAATGGCCCCCTCGAACAAGATGCTCTCGAATACGATGTCCAATCCTTCCAGGAAGCATGTTGATGACAATGGTTCTCTCTTCAAGAGTGGCAACATAGTTCGTTGCATCTGCTTCTATAGACACTACTTCTGAGCGATGAGCCAGGGATGTTGGGATACGTATGTCCACTGCTACGACCTGATGTCCATCGTCAGCGAGCCTATGAATGACGTATTCTCCAACCAGTCCACAACCGAGTGCAACGATGGGTTGCATGGTGAATCCTCAGGGTGTGACCCGACGGGAGTCACGTGGGAATGGGATGACTTCACGGATGTGATCTGCACCACTGAGCCAAGAGCAGACTCGGTCGACTCCAAGGCCAAATCCTCCGTGCGGAGCGCCTCCGTAGCTGCGTGTGTCGATGTAGAATTGGTAGGCCTCCTTTGGCGTTCCTTCTTCTTCAAGACGTGCGAGAATTTCTTGTTCGGACCACGTACGTTCTCCGCCACCAATGATTTCTCCATAGCCCTCAGGAGCCAAAAGGTCGTGACAAAGCACGTACTTGTCATCCTCTGGATC
>JAAZUV010000125.1 GCA_018623995.1 Methanobacteriota archaeon | reverse complement strand
GGAATCAATTTCTCTGCTCCAAGTTCTTTCAGAAGCTCTAAACTCTTTTTCCCATCAATGAGATTTCCAGTTGGTACATCCCAACGCATTGGTCGGTCTGCTCTTGGCAGCAATGCGCCTGCAATGACCGTCTTTCCAGATGGTATGTAGACCATGAGATTGCAACTGCTCGGACCTGGTGCTTCGATGAATTCGATGGTTTGGCCACCAAGCATTGATTCTTGATGCATATCAAGTTCGATTGCATTCACAATCGGCATATCTGAGTCGAATCGATTGGCCCATGTTGTGAAAAAGTCACCTGTTGCGAGTGAAGAGATTGCTGATGCGTGAGCTTTGATTGGAACATTATCAAAGCGCTCTGAAATCGAGGCACAACCTCCACTGAATGGATAGCGTCGAGAGGTGAGGACAATTTCTCGTAGTGTGTGGTCCTCTCCGAGTTGACCAACGATGCGCTCTTGTTGGAGCAGTTGGTACCAAGCAGTACCAGAATCGATGAGGACGGCCTCCTCTGAATCCATCAACAAGACCGCATTCGCATCGTGATGAATTCCAGGGAGACGCACGATGCGCATGAAGTCCGGTACTCCCTCAAGTGTTTGAACCATGCCATCCTGTTGTCTCGATTCCGGTGGTTGCGGTTAAATAGAGGAAGTTGGTCGCAAGGCCATGGCACGATTTCCTGAGGCAGAAGCTCGTATGCTTCAACGTAAAATTTGCATGAAGTGCAATGCTCGTAACGCTGTTCGTGCTGCTCGCTGCCGAAAGTGTGGCTACAAGGGCCTACGTCCAAAGAACATTGAACGTAAGGGTAACTGATCTTTACGGTAACATCAATGGCAGAATGGATGCCATTGGATCCCCAATCAACCACAATGGTAGGATTGCTGGGAACAAAAACAACAACAAGGGTAGTTTCAAACTGACCCATATTCGTTCAGCACCGATTTCCTCCAAGCGCTGGATGTGCTCGTTCATCTCCTCATCCGTCGGCGTTCTACGCGGCGCACGCTTTTTGTGAACCAAGACGGTTTCACCACTCGGCATATCCATCGTATCAGATAGAATCCAAACATGACGGTCGCGAACGGTTGCTAACGGTACAGAAAGAGACATCCAGGCCATGAAGATGTCCGAAACGCTCCTTACAGAACCTGTTGCGAGGTTTCTCAGCAGCAGGATGATTGGGATAAGCACGAACAAAAATCCACCCCAAATCAAGAGACTCAGTGATGGAGGGAGATGCAACACGACCTCCTCCATGGCAGTATCCGAGTAAACCGGTACTTCTGCCCATGAAGGGAAGAGCAGTGTGACCCACATCAATGCCTTTGCATCCGCCCCACCGTGGATGAACCTGAATCTCCAAGCGAGGTCAATGACAAACAACGTGAACAATGCACCAATGTACGACCACCACAAGGTTGCTTCCATTGTTGCCTCGCCGATGAGGACGTCAAGTGGTGAAACCTCCATGAATCGTAGAGCTCCTGCAACCAATCCAATTACAGAAAGGAGATACCACAACAGGACAATTTGATCCATTCGATTCCCTTGACGGGCATCCTTCATCGTGGGCCGACCAATCACGGAACCACTTGCATAGGCAAGAAGTGCAGATGCTGTGAGCCATACGGACCAGTGAGGGCCTTGAATCAATAAATCAAGAGACCAGATGAACACGATCGGCTTGGTCCAAACCATCCAATGTTCGTTCGAAACACGTCGTTCTTTATGGTCGAACCATGCAGCCCACCCCATACAGAGAATGAGAACACCCATTCGTGCCCATCCAAGAATGGTTTCTGCATCGGCATCCATTGAAGTGTCCACGTCGCCAATGACCTTAAAGACGGCCCACGACAAGAAGGAAGTATTGGGCATTCCAAGGGGCTGACAAGATGGACGTTGAGACACGACTACAACAGGTTGCGACCGTCATCAATCAAATCGATGACCCGAAGGTTCCTCGAAACATTCGCAAACAAGCGAAAGAGACCTGTGAAAACTGGTTGCTGAACAAGGGGAAAAAGCTCGATGTCCGTATCGCCATGTCCCAATCAAAACTTGAGGAGTTGTACGAAGATCCGAACATTCCACCTGAATTCGGAACACTCATTCTCATGATCAATACCGAACTGGAAAAGATTCTCACAGATATTCTGTGATCACTCTTCTTCTTCCAGTTGTTCATAGAGAGATTCTAAGACCATTCTATTCGATTTCTTCAATCGTCCAGATTCAACATCAATGTTGTTTAATTGAAGAACATAGGCATCGTTGTCGTACAAGGAAGCCGCCTCTTGGATGAACGTGTACTGTTCTGTTGTGATGCGGTTTCTCTTGAGAGAACGCTCAATGGCATGCTTTGCTGCAACCTTGGTCATATGACGGTCGCTTAATCCAAGGATGCGTTGAAGTTCTTCCAACGATCGACTTTCATGACTCGAAATTCGACCATCCTTCATGGCCTCCTTCCAAGCCTCATCAATCGATGGTGCTCGTTCTGCGAGCAGAATTGCGATCGGACGAGTCGGTTCAATGTTCTCAAGAACAATCTTGAAAATGACTGTGAACGGAACGACCAGGACCATACCAAGAATCCCCCAAACCCAATACGAGTACGCTGTCGTAAGAAGCAGCAAGACCGGGGAAATGTCCAATGCACGCCCTGCCCATTTTGTCTCGATGATGCTTCCCCAAAGTTGTTGGTTGGACACGAGTAGAATGAGCATCACAAACCATGCAACGGGCGAGAGTGTGACAAATCCAAGAATCAATGGAGGTATGGTTGCAATCAATGAACCAATGTAAGGTACATAATTCAAAATGAATGTGAGTAAAGCCCACGTAAACCACAAATCGATTCCGAACATGAAGAGGATGATTGCTGTAATTCCTGCAGTACCTAAACCAACGCCGGTTTTGACAACAACATACGTATTGATGCTCTCTTGAATCTGGATTTGCATATCTTGAACGCGACCTGATACACCACCTGGCCAAGCTCTCTCAATTCGTCCAGGCAAAAAGTTCGCTTCAAAGATGATAAAAATGAGGAAAAAGGACACTGTCAAACCCATCCCTAACAAGCTGCCTACACTAGAGACCACTCCACCAACAAGATCGGCTATGCCTGAATCACTCGACAAAAGACCCATTTCTGCCAAATCTTCCGTGAACGTTCCATTGGTAGAGTTCAACGATTCAGTAATCGAAGAGCCAACGACCGGCGTTGCTTTCAATTGATTCCAGCGCTTGTCCAATTTCTGGTTGTATTGCTTGATTCGATCATCATCATCAGCAAGATCACTTACTTGATCAAAGGCAAGATACCCCGCAGCGACGACAATCAGAAATGCTGAGAGAATCATCGTCACGTAGGAAAGACCAACTGGAAAACCACTCTTCGAAAGATAATCAGCACCGGGTTTCAGCACAAAATAAATTCCAAGTGCGATGAAAAAGGGTTGGAAGATTCCTTTGAGTTCAATCATCCATACCGTAAGCAACGTTAGAAGGATGGCTGCAAAAGCAAGATTGCCGAGACGCTTGTGGAACGTCTCATTATCGAACACAGACTCCTGCCCGTCCATACGTTACTCTGTTGGATATCACGTTTGAATTTATTGTGAGGTTTGCTCGGTGTGAGAAAACTCAACTTTGAATGAGAGAAGGAAAGCGAGCATCATCAAGACGCCACAGATATGGAAGGCTGTATGGTAATCAAAGAATCCAGTGCGTTCCACCGTAATGGTCCAAACATATCCACCGGTCAGTGGACCCAAGATTCGAGCAAAGGATGAGAGCGATTCTTGTGAACCCATGACTGCACCCAATTCGTAATCATCACGTCGTGCCAGTGAGGTAAGAAGCGTGCTTGAGGACGGTTGGAACAATCCGTTTCCTATGGCGATGCATCCTGTGATGAAAATCATCCAAGCCCATACGAAATCCAGTGTTGAATATGGGATCAAGACAAGTCCAATTCCGGAGAGGACCGAACCCAATCGTAGGATGAACAGTGACCCGAATCTACGTGTCAGAGGTCCAATCAGACCTCCTTGTGTAACGATGCCGAGAATACCGATTAAGGCAAAGATTCGCCCATTATCGGCCTCACTAAATCCGAGTCCTCCCGTTGATGGATCCATTTGCGTGTATAGGATGAAGACAGCATGCATGACCGTGAATCCAAACATGTAGAGGAATGTGACCCACATTAGCGATCCGATGTTTTTGGTACCGAGCATTCGCTGGACATTGGAAGCCGTTCGTTTCATGGTTGCCCTCCACGTTTGTGTTGTTCGAGTTGAACGTGCTTCTGGAGCGAGGGATTCTGGGAGATATCGGAACGCTAGAAGAAGCGATAGGATTGACAGGACGCTTGCAAGAAGACATGGAAGGAGGTAAGGATGCGTATCGAGAATGGTTCCAGCAAAAACCTCCCATCGCTCAGCAGGAGCCGAAAGTTCACCTCCTAAGAACGGTCCAATGGTGAAACCAAGGCCGAATGCTGCTCCAATCAATCCCATCCTTGTAGCGAGTTGCTTCGGCGTACTGACATCTCCGATGTAGGCACGAGCAACAGCAATGTTTCCGTTGAAAACCCCTGCAAGGAAACGTGCTACAAGAGCCATCAACAAGGTGTTTGCAAGACCAAACATGGTAAAGAAGACCGTGTTTCCGATTAATCCGATCATCAATACTGGGCGTC
>JAAZUV010000124.1 GCA_018623995.1 Methanobacteriota archaeon | reverse complement strand
TTGGCAAGACCAAATCGAGCACCGAGGTTTGCTGCGACAATAACAACGATCGGTAGGCTGAGTATCAACCAAAGATTGGAGGCGAGCACATCGACTTGACTTTGATCAAGTGCTACGAAGTGTGTAAGAATTGAAATTGGTAGAACCACCATCATGATGTGAAGGCTGGTACCTATGGCTTTGCGTGATTCTAAACCTCCATATGTACGCAATACAGGAACGTAAATTGCACCAGCTCCAATGGCCAAGACGGAAGAAAGTAGACCTCCTGAAGCCACTCCAACTCGAAGTGGTAGCATGTTTGGTTCGCTGTTTTGTGCGATTTGATTCTTTTTTGAACGAAGCGTTTTGATGATGGCCCAGGTCACAAAACCAAGGCTCAGTGTTTTGAAGAATACATCGAAGGAACCACTCAATGATGCTACAATGACAACCCCGATGATTGCCCCAGGTAGTGCTCCAACAAGACTTTGCTTAAACCGTACATCGGAGACATGGCCTTCTTTGCGATGACGAAGACCTGACCCCCACGACACCGTTGCAGAAAGACCAAGAGAGACGATCAGTAAGGCACCATCGATGTCCCATCCCAATCCGTAGTGGAGCAAAGGTGCAAAGAGCAGACCTCCTCCTAATCCAAGCGGTGCGAAAAGAAATCCAATGAAACCGCTGCCAAGGAGAACCACAGCCATGGTAGCAGCGTCCATGAGACGCCGATGTTCACTCAGCATATCATATCAACCCAATCGGTGGTATAGGTTCAAATAGGAACCCCACACGAATCGATTTCATGGACGCTCTTATGATTGGACTTATTGTTGGCGGATTTATCGCGCTTGTACTCATTATCTGGATTTTTAGCACGTGGAACCGTTTGGTGCGCCTCGAAGAAAACGCAAACAAATCCTGGGCAGACATCGACGTATTGCTCAAGCAACGTTACGACATGATTCCAAACCTTGTCAACATCGTCAAGGGATATGCGGAGCACGAGAGAGAAATCTTCGAGCAATTTGCTGTTGCACGACAAACAGCAGCCGGTGCTCTTGCTCAAGGCGATGTCAAGGGCGTTGGAGCAGCTGAGGGCATTCTCTCCGGAATGCTTCCACGCATCAACATGGTCGCTGAACAATACCCTGACCTCAAGGCAGACACATCTTTTGTCAATCTCCAAAACCAATTGGTTGCTCTTGAGAACCAACTCGCTGATCGACGTGAATTCTACAATGCATCTGCAACCAACTTCAATGCAGCCATCCAAATGATTCCAACCAACTTCGTTGCTGGCATGAAGGGATGCGTACGCCGAGAGTTGTTCGTTGTTGAAGGTGTTCAGCGAGAGAACGTTCAGATTTCTTTCTGAATACGAACATTCAAGTTTGAACCGCTTGATTCACAACCGAGGAGCATCCAATGTTCTTGGTGATTGGTCACAGCGATATCGCCGTTCAACTGGCGAGATGGTGCTCTGAACGAAGACCGACACGACTGATTGGTCTTGCTTCAATGCTTCACATTGAACATGAGATCGGTGACTGTGAAATCTTACCATTGCCGCAACCAATGGCAGTTTCAGCGCTACCTGATGGCGGACAAAAACCAACTGCAGTCATCGTCGTCGATGTCGATGTTCTCGAGGATGAACAAGCATTATCCATACTTCGTGAACGGTGGCCAGATACACCAATTTTGTGTGAAAAAACAGTTGGTGGCGAACTTGAGTCCGTCGATAAAATCGATGCAAAGGACATCATCACTGCTGCCTACAAAGAAAAGGTTCGTGCTTGGGAGCGTCACGCAGGTGCGACGGTGTTGGAATCGTACATACGACACCTCCCCGAGCAATCCAACGTAGCCATTTTTTGTCACGATAATCCAGATCCTGATGCCCTCTCTTCAGCTTTAGCAATGTACGAATTGGTCGCCTTCCTTGGCCATAAGCCAACCATCTACCATGGTGGAATGATTGAACATCAACAAAATCAAGCAATGGTTCGACTCTTGGAGATACCATTGAGAAGAATTCTTCTCGATTGGGAATTGGAAGACGTTCTCAATGAAGCAGAGTGCATCATTACGGTCGATTTCCATCAGCCTGGAGCCAACAACATCCTTCCTCCTGACTGCGTACCTCACATCATCATCGATCACCACACGTCGGACAAGGCAGTATCAGCAGATGTGGCCTTCTTGCGCCCAGAATACTCCGCAACTTCGTCGTTGATTGCAAACCTCCTGATGAATATGAGCTTGGAAATGACGCCTCGCTTGGCAACAGCGCTATCTTTTGGTCTACGAACGGATACACTCTCATTCACACGTTCCTTCAATCAAGTCGATTTGAGAGCGCTCATGTGGTTGAATACGTGGGTCGATGATGAACTACTTCAGTCCATACAGGCACCACTGCGTAGTCCTGAAACCCTGGAGTCGTATCGCGAAGCGTTAGCAACCATGGTGCAAAACGATGGGTTAGTTCTCGCTCCAATCAAAAATTTGGTGCGACGTGATGATCTTGCTCAAGTAGCTGATTTTCTCTTTGCAACATCAAACACCGATCTTGTGATTGTTTACGGAATTCAGCGACAAAAGATGCTCTTGTCCGCAAGAAGCCGTCGAGAACATCTCCACGTTGGTTTGGCTCTTTCGAAAGAATTCCCAGATGGACAGGCAGGAGGGCATCGCGTTATGGCTGGCGGTCAAGTGCTTCTTTCAAATCTCGGATTTGATGTGGGACACGAGCAAGAAGAATCTCAAGATGAGATACTCTCAGCCTTTACTGATCGCATGTTGGAGTTGTTTTCGCGGGGTGCTGAAGAATGAGTACCTCCTCACCGTACATCGACATTTCCCCAACTCTCCGTTTGCTGGGTACGGCCCACGTAGCAACAACATCCGTTGAGGCGGTCAAGGAACAAATCGAAACCTATCAACCAAAAATCGTTGGTGTTGAGTTGTGCAAGACTCGCCATGATGCACTTGTGGAAGGTCGACGTCTCGACAAAGAAGGTCTACGCAGGGTCATCAAAGAAGGCAAAGCTCCAATGGTTCTGATGCAAGCAATGCTGAGTGCTGAACAGCGCCGTCTTGGTCTAAACGAAGGTCAGGAGCCCGGGGCAGAATTGTTGGCTGCTGTTCAAACTGCCAAAGCAGCAGGCATTGAAGTTGCACTGGTCGATAGAGACATCCAAGTCACGATGCGAAGAGCTTGGAAGAAAATGAAATGGAGGGAGCGTTTTCGATTGCTTTTCTCACTTTTTGGAGATGATGAAGAGCTCGAAGAGGACTTTGACCTCGATGAGTTGCTGACTGATTCAGATCTTTTGTCGACCATGATGGAAGACTTGAAAGAATTCTCACAAGGTGCTGGAGAAGCCTTGATCGATGAACGGGACCGATACATTGCTGAAAAAATCATGCAATCGAAAACTGAAGAGAAAATGTTGGTCGTGGTTGGAGCAGGACATTTGAAAGGAATTGAACGTGCGTTGAATCCCTACAATCCACTTTCGACTGAAGAATTCGAATCAATTTCGACAGTTCCAAAGAAAGGGATCGTCGGCAAAGTGCTCCCATTTGCTATTCCACTGATCGTCATGGGCCTTGTTGGATTTGCATTGTTCAACAACAATGAGGTTGATTACGTCAAGATGCTCACAGTTTGGACGCTGTTCAACGCCATCTTCGCAGCAATCGGTTGTATTCTTGCTCGTGGTCACCCCTTGGCGATTCTAACAGCAGCCCTAGCAAGTCCAATCACGTCACTGAATCCTGCACTTGCAGCAGGATGGTTTGCAGGATACGTACAATTGCGCATATCAGAACCGACAACTGAAGATTTGCAACAATTCCTCAAGGGAACATCCATTGGAGGATTCTGGAGTAACCGAGCTGGTCGTGTGCTTCTCGTTACTGCTCTAACAAATCTTGGAAGCATGCTTGGCGCATGGTTTGCTGCGGCTGGATTCATCGGTGGCGGCATCACTTAGTCCAGCGCTCGTAAGACGTTCAGCAGGTCCGAATGAGCTTGTACATCATGCACGCGTAACCAATCGATTCCAACATCGTGGGCATAAGCAGCGACACCAAGCGTTCCAAACAACCGATCTTCAGTCGCAGAGTGGCCTGTCAATTGACCAATCATCGACTTACGAGAAACACCCCACAAGATGGGAAAATCGTGGTCACCACGAAGGGAATTCCAACCTTTGAGCAAATCGATGTTGTGTTCGAGTGTCTTTCCAAAACCGATTCCTGGATCGAGACAAATACGACTCGGTTCATGTCCCGCATCGACGAGCTGCTGCGCTGTAGTGAGAAGTTCGGATGAAATTTCTTTGACAACATCACGATACGAAGGGTTAGCCTGCATTGTCTTTGGTTCCCCGAGCATGTGCATGATGCATACTGGGACGTTTCGATCCAAAACCAAATCCATCATGCCTTGTGAACGCAATCCAGAGACATCGTTGATGATGGTTGCACCAGCATCCAACGCTTCTCGAGCAACTTCATGGTTTCTCGTATCGATGGACAAAGGAATGGATGGGTGTGCGTTGCGAAGTGCCGTGATTATTGGAATAACTCTTGACTTCTCTTGTTCTATAGACACTGATTCGGAACCGGGTCGCGTGCTCTCACCGCCAATATCGATGATACCTGCTCCTTCTGAGACCATGGCCAAACCATTCTCCAACCCTTCATCGAGGCTATGCTGGCGAG
>JAAZUV010000123.1 GCA_018623995.1 Methanobacteriota archaeon | reverse complement strand
GTCGCAATGCATCGGAATAGGTCTCTTCGGTCATGTTTCTTCCTCGTGTTGTCGTATGTTGTCAATGTTTGCGTCGGCTTCACCGTCCGCAAATTGGAGTGATACAGTCTGTCCTTTGTTGAGCTTCGAAACGCTGGAGATGACGTTTCCATCACCATCAACACCCATCATGTAACCTCGTTCAAGGACGCGTTTTGGATGAGAGATTTGCAAAGCATTTCCAAGAACAGCAAGCCGTTGCTTGTGAAACTGGAGTGCGGAGGTGGCACGTTGTTGAAGATCGTTCCCGAGTCGTTCGAGATGACGTACTGCCTGTGAGAGGCCTTTGCTTGGAGCGAGTTGCAAACGAAGTTTGAGTTGTTCAAGTTGTTGGCGTGCATCGTTGAACTGGCGAAGCGAACCCTGCAACATTCGATCCTCACAATCCAGGAGATAGGCCAAATGATCGTCCACCAATGGAATGCAACATTCGACGGCATGACTTGGTGTTGAAGCACGTACATCAGCGACAAGGTCGCTGACGAGGATGTCCGATTCGTGCCCAACTGCAGAAATCACCGGTATGGGCATGGCTGAAATGGCACGGGCCACTGGTTCGAGGTTGAATGCCCACAAGTCCTCTGGAGAACCGCCACCGCGACCGACAATCACAACGTCGCACGGAGGGACTGAGATGGTATCAGCGATGTTGTTTCGGCTGAGTTCTCGTGCAACGGCAAGTCCTCGAACAATCTCCTCAGCAGCACGGTCGCCTTGCACAGTGACGCCTACAACAGTCGTTCGGATTCCAGGCCATCTGGATTGCGACAGTTGCAACATATCCGCCAAGGCTGCAGAACCCTTCCCTGTCACAATCACGAGATGTTTTGGGAACGATGGGAGTGATTTGCGTGGTCGATCAAGAACACCTTCTTGACGGAGTTGAAGCAGAAGTTTCTGCTTCTGTTGTTCCAAAGCACCAATCTTCTGGATGAGTTCGATACGTTCGACAACAATCTGCAGTTGCCCCCGAGCCGGATAGAGATCGACACTCCCAATGACAAGAACTTCCTGCCCGTCTTTGATTCCATCAGGAATTCGACAGCGTCCCTTCCAAATGACTGCACTAATTTGGCCACCATCGTCTCGTAGACTAAAGTAAGTGTGTCCTGAAGGATACGGCTTCCATTGACTGATTTCGCCCTTGAGCAAACAATGCTGATTGCGATCGTCAGAGCGTAGTCGTGCACGTAATGCTTGGACAAACTTGCCAACGGGGGTTGGTTCAATTTCGTCCATGTTCTCTCTTGAAGTCCAAGGTTCTTGAACTCAACTCAAGGGTCGTTCATGCGTCGATGAAAGGCTTGACGCTTCTCAACTTCTTCGAATTTCTTCTTGAGTTTTCGAACCAAAAATCGGCCTGCAATGTACAATGCAATCGAATTGATGACAAGAAGGACCCATTCGATACCTCCCCATTCCTCAAACATCCATTCACCTCAGAGCGGGGGTCTCACATCGATGTCAACGTCTCCGGATGGACAACCAATGCATCCGAGACGCGCTTGTTCCTCAACCATGTCCTCATCAAGACCAGGTGGCAGCTCCTCAGGAAGTGGAACATCGCCTTTGAGAAGCGTAATCATACAGGTTCCACAGGTTCCTGATGTACAGTTTGTAGGTATCACAACACCTGCAGCCTCAGCCAATTCAGCGAGGGGAACATCTGGCTCAACAATGGCTTGACCGAGGAGTTGAACGCCACGGAAGAATCGAACCACGGCAGGCTGAGTGATGGTTCCACCTCAGCGGCCTGGCTTGTTACGGGTCCAACGTCCCGTTTGCTTGTTGAAGAACAATCCTGCCTTCTTCATCCACTTGTTGAACTTGGTTGCACCTGCACCAGTGCGGAGAATGAAGTCTTCTCGATCCTCTTGTGCTTGGATGTAGCCCTTAACCGCAAGGGTTTGGTCAATCCAATCGTTGATGTCCATCAAGCCTCCACTAAGGCCAGTGGATTCGATTTCAGCACTGATGAGATCGGCCGTTGCTCCAGTAGCTTCGAGATCCTTGCGAAGTTGTTCATTCACATCGGCAAAGCCCATGTTCGCTGGTTTCGGAGGAACAGGATTCCGTGGAGGCTTGTCGACATCGATTGAGATTCGAGAACCGTTTTCGAGGCGAGTATTGACCATATCGCTGAGTGATGGCGTGAAACTGGTTTCACATTCCCAGCAGATGAGAGCGAAGTCTTCGCTTCGGTCCATGTCTCGAGATTGACGGGGATCCATCTCATCACCACATTCTGGGCAAGCGTGGAAAATCAAGGCAGGAACGTGTTTGCGACGGAAGTCGACAATGTCTTGCGGCGTACCTTCGAGTTCGAGCATTTCGTGGTCACGAGCGGCTTCCAAGCCACGGGTTTCGAGTTGGTCTCGAATCTTGACCTTCTGGTCGTCCTTGCCTTCATCATCAAGGCTGTTCTCAAGTTTAACAATGAGCTCAACGGTTTTACCGAGACGGTTCATGATGAGTTTCTTGTCCTTGAATGCAGTGACCTTGGCGAGTTTGATTCGCTCTTTCTGTTCTGCAAGTTCGCTGAGGACGTCCTTTTGCTTGCGCTTGAAACGCATCTCTTCGATGCGACTTTCTTGCTTACGATCAGGTGCGAGAACCTTGGCCAAGAATCGTTCTTTACCGTGGCTTTGTGGTCCTTCTGCGATAATGCTGATGACACCTTCAGCAATGTCTTGCTTGAGGCCATAGTTTTCGACGAGTTTTTCGGCATCGATCTTTTTCAAATCGCCAATTTTCAAACCTGCATCAGCGAGCAGTTGTGCGGTTGAGTCGTCGATACCTCGACGAAGTAGTGCAAGATAGGTGTCTTTCTTTGCCATATCATCCCCTCCGACAATGTCAGCCGAGGGGACCTTCCTAAGAAAACCCTCCCCCGCTGTTGTTTACTCTAAATCATCACATCGAGCCTTTTTCAACCTTCTCCGCAAGTTGAACCCAATCGTCCAACGTCAACTCTTCAGGACGTGCATCCATTATCTCCAATTCCTGGAGCGTTTGCATAGCATCTTTCCATCGTTGAGCATGCCATCCTTTGATTCGCGAAATTCGCTTAGGCGCTCTCTTGAGGGTTGAACGAATCTTCTTTCGGCGTTGTTCAAATGCAAGATGAATCGTTTGTCGTACCAGTCGCTTATCGACTGAGAACGCTTTGTTGTGTGGGCGCAACTCAATCACTTGGGAATGAACGGCAGGCTGAGGGCTGAAATGGTGTGGTGCAACCATATGATGATCGGTGACATCCCAATCCAGTGCAACGGTCATACCGAGCGATCCTACGTCTGCAGGGTGGTTCATTGACAGGCGCTGACCGAATTCATGTTGGACCATAAGCACGACTTGTTGCAATACGCCTTCGTGCTCTTTGAGGTGTCGAGTGAGTTTTTCGATCAATGGAGATGATATTTGGTATGGAATGTTTGCAACGACTTTGGTGATGCTCGATGGCCATGCAGCGTTCAACGCATCATCATGGTGAAGGATGAGTTGCTTTGTATTCTGTTCTTCACGAAACGCTTCATCGAGGTGCAATACAGGAGCATCATCGATTTCGATGGCTGTAACGTTTGCACCAGTTTTGAGCAGATATTGAGTGAGTGTTCCGGGTCCTGGGCCGATTTCAAGAATGTGATCGTTGTTGTTGACTTCAGCAATTACAACCATGCGTTCAAGCATCGCCTCATCGATGAGAAAATGCTGGCCCAAATCGGTGTTTGGTGGTTGATAGGCCCGTAGACGGTCAACCAATTCACGTGCAGATTTCATGCATTCACCGGGAACAGGTGGTCGATGAGGCGAGGTTGAAGCGTCCGATCTTCGACTTCAGAAAAGAATCGACGTGCCAGAAGTTCAGCAGAATCAATGCCACATTTCTCGTTCAACTCTTGCATCGATGAGAAGCCAGACGAGCCTCGCAACTCAGCCATTTGCAATGCTTTCTTGTTGCCAATACCTGCGAGAAGTTCGAAGGCGTGTTGTTTCAAGGAGAGATTTCCTGCTTTGTTGAAGAAGGCATCCACGAAGTGCTTTCCATGCTCTTCAACAAACAACTGGATGATGAGTGGAAAGTCCATCTTGGCTGAGTTGGACATTTTGTCCATACGAGCTCCTCCGAGGATGGACCCAGAAGGTGACCCTTTGCCATCGCCTCCAACGTAAATACGCATGCTTGGGAGCAATGCTTCACTCGATTCGATCGCGATTCGACAAGGAATGACGGTGTCTTCCGTGAATCCAGTCACAACGCCTTCGGACATATCGTGTTCAACGACTCGGACCCACTTTGCATCGTAGAGGGGTTGTCCATCTCGACGGCGTTGCTGAGGTCGTTGGTTGCCTCTGTTGTTGCGACGCTGTTGTGAGCGTTGTTGAGGACGTTGCTGACGTTGCGGTTGTTGCTCAGGTTTCTTCTGAGGCTTTGGAATCTCCTTGCGACCGGTTGCGGGAGGAGGCATGGAGGTATCAACAGATGGCTTTGCCTTGTTGAATTTACGAGGTGTGTAATCACGGCCAGGGCGGCTCATGCCAATCACTTCCGGTTATATTGTTCATTCAATGCCAACGTGTTGTCGAACGAGTTCGATGACAGCGTTGATGTCTCCATCATCGATGGATGCTCGACGGCTGGCCATAACAGCCTTGATTTCAATTTCGCTGAGCGGCATAAGTTC
>JAAZUV010000122.1 GCA_018623995.1 Methanobacteriota archaeon | reverse complement strand
TGGTAGCAGAGTCGATGTACTCGTATCGAATCTACCAGTCGGCCTTGGTGAGCCTTGGTTCGATGGAATCGAACCAGCCTTAGGACGTGCCTATCTCTCGATACCAGCAGCACGTGGCGTAGCGTTCGGGCGCGGATTTGAAGCCGTGCGCATGACTGGATTGGAGCACAACAATCCTTGGGGCGGTACAAAAGACAACCCATTGCAGGAAGGAGAGCAACCTGACGGTTGCATTGCTGGATTGACATCCGGCTCAGATTTATTCGCACAAATAGCATTCAAGCCACCATCAAGTATCGCCCATGAACAAACCACGTTGGACCTCTCCGACGGAGAGAAGAAGCCTCTTGTTGTCAAAGGCCGGCACGACCCCGTGCTTGGACCAAGAGCAGTGAGTGTTGCGAAGGCAATGACGACGTTGGTCCTTTGTGACCTTCTGTTAAGGAAACGTGATGCTTTGTGAAAGATCGCATCATTCACAAATTTGGTGGTTCGTGTCTTCGTGAACCCGATGATATCGAGAAGATTGCTGAAGTGATTCGTGGTGATGAACAGGCGATTCTGGTCGTTTCAGCCTTGTGGGGCACAACAGATCGGTTGTATCGGGCTGCAAAAGACCCCCGATATGCTGGTCGATTGGTACAAGATTTGTCCAAACAACACCTTCGTTTCGCACCCGGCCTCGATACATCGAAAAATGCGCACCTCTTTTCGATGGTTCTCCACAATCTCAAAGACGCTCTAGGTTTGTTGGCTCAACATCCTGATGACCAATCTGCAATGAACAACCTTCTCGCATCGGGTGAACGTTTGAGTGCCCTTGTTGTCGCTCATCGCCTGCAAGAATACGGATTTGATGCGTACCCATTGGGTGCAGAAGACATTGGAATTACGCTCGATGGGAACTTTCAAGCGAGTCATGTCGATCTTCAGGCCTCGAGTATCAAACTCAATCGAGACACGCTCCATGGAACTCCTGTTATCACTGGATGGTTTGGTGAAGGTCAGAACAAGGAAATCGCCATCTTGAGCAGAGGGGGATCGGACCATTCTGCAACCGCTATTGCGAATCTCATCGATGCTGACAAAGTGATTCTATGGAAAGATGTACCAGGCATCTACAGTATCAATCCAAGGTGGGGTATTCGCTCGGAAACAATTCCGTACCTCAATTATCAGGAGGCGATTGAATTGTCGCTCATGGATACACCAGTTCTACACCCTTCGACCATCGAACCGTTGATTGAACCAAACATCCAGTTGGAAGTACGCCACCTGTATCATTCCAATCATGACGAAAAGACGGTCATTGGTCCTGAATTGCCCGAGAAGGAACTCAAGGCTGTTGGCTGTCTTCCAAATGTGATTAGCTTAGGATTCTCCCATCATCACATCGATTCGCATCAGCGTCAACTTGTGAAGATTCTTGGAGAATTGGCCAAAAACGAGGTCCATTGGTGGGGATTGGAGTCCAGATTAGGCGATTCGAGGCTCATCGTATCTCAGCATGACATGCATCGAGCATCAGCGATCTTCGAACAATTCAACATTGATGCGAATCATCACCAGCACCTTGGATTGCTCTCATTGATCGGTTGCAAGGAAGCTGATGTGGAAGCAATCAACACGCTCTTCGATACAACTGAATTCGAACTCTCATGGCTCAATCAAACTTCATCTGCAGCCAGAGTTGCCATTGATGGGGAAGATTTGAGTCAAGCGTTGCAACTCTTGCACGCTTTGATTCAGGAGCAAAACACATCCGTTGCTCGACAATCTTAACTTCATTCATCGTTGCCTTCTCGGCGCTTCTGAATGTACGTTGGTAGGTCGAGAGCGAACAGTCCTCCAACAACGATGAAGACGAAGAGTGTGCCAAGTGCAACACCATAGACCGATCCGAGTTCGACCGATTCACTGAGTCGTGTTGCCGTATCTTCTGAAAGGATTCCAACGATCCATGGCAGGATGGTATTAGCAGAGAGGACCAGTGTTGCAAGAACGGTGGCAACGATTGGATTGATGATAAGGGAGCGGTGGTACTTGCCCACGATCTTCTTTGGATTCATGACGTAGACTTCATTTGTTCGAATGCTCGTATCGAGCATGGAGTAACGCATAACGCCGTTTGACAACTCAAAGTACATGATGAGCAAAACCGAGTAAATGACGACCAAAGAAGCAAGAATCGCTGGGCTATCAGCAAGACCAAACAAGTCATTGACGCTCGTTTTCGAAGATGCAAATCGCATGATAGCGAGAATGAACAACAGATACGAGCCGAGCATGTAGCGAGCGTCTCGCTGGTAAGCGCCCCAGAAGCCAAGCCCTGTAGCACCAGTGATGATGCCGATTTGGAACAGTAAAGCGAGATCAGCACTTCCCAGAAGCATAAACCAAATGGTTCCTTCAGGAGGTGAAATGATGTACGTAAGAAGTGCGAGTCCAACAAGAATGACATACACACCGAGTTGCATGTTCTGGACGAACTTGTCTGGCGGCAGGAATTTCATCTTAGGAACGATTGGACCACCGATGAGGCTCTCAATGAAGGAAGGCATTTCCAACTCTGGAATAGCATCCTTTGGAATTTCTGAGCCAATACCGGCCTGTCCTGCTGCCTTCTTTCGGCTTGGAGCAGACGAACGTACGACTTTGCCGTCGTACAAGTGAGCCGTATCTGAAGATGGTTTTCGCATGGTCATCGTCTCACCTCAGAATCCTCGTGCACCTGCAAGTGCGGTTGATAGAAGCATATCTGGCTCCCAATCCATGATGTTGACACCAAGGCCACGGAGTTCTCCAATCAGAACGTCGCGTTCGGTCTTCATGACTTCATAGCCGGTTCGATCGAGACGCTTTGCGTCAAATTCAAACTCAAGCGATGATGGTGAAAGAACCGTCACGTCAAAGTCGCGAGCGCGGAAGTCTCGAAGCGCGTTGACGATGGTCGGGTCATCTTCCAGATTGGACAGGAAGATGATTGGACTACCTTTGTTGATGTGTGGCAGAATTCGGTTGACAACAACTTGCAGCGGAATGTTGCCTCGAGCAACAGCACCTGCAAGCTTAGTAAGAATAACGTAGAGTTGTTTCTTACCTGTGTCACGATCGACGCTGACAACCTCATCACCGTAAACAACGACACCGACAGAGTCTCTACGGCCAAGGAAGTACTTGGCCAGTGATGCTGCAGCACGGGTCGAGTAAACGAGTGCATTTCGACTGACTGGACCGGTTTCACTGACGGCCCGAGAATCGATGATAATGATGACATCGGATACCGCATCACGTTCACGTTCATTGACCATCAATTTACCCGAACGTGCGTATGCACTCCAGTTAATGGCACGGAACGAATCGCCTTCGAAATACTCACGCAGTGAGTAAAACTCAGAACCAGGACCTGGTTGACGGATGTTGACGGCTCCAGTGAAAATCTTCGGAACTCGGGACTTGACGAAGGTATCTTTGAGGTCTTCCATCTTCGGGAACACAAGGAAATCGTTGTAGACATGCATTTCTTTTTCCTTGTGGAACAGACCGAACGGGTCTTGGACACGTACAGCAACGGGACCGATGCTGTAGAATCCACGGAGAGGGCACTCAAGCGTGTATTCGATGTAGGTCTCGCGACGAGGACCAAGTTCCATCAAAATGTAGTTGGAACCTTCCTTAATGCGCATCACTTCTGGAACTCGATCTCGAACTTCGAGTATTTTGGCGAGTCCAGAATTGTTCTGCATACGTAACGTCACGGTCAATTCACCATCTTCGAAGATACGTGAACCAGAGAGCTTTCGCATGGCGAGAACGCTGCCAAGGGCAACACCCTCCTCACCCGTCCACTCTTCTGCGCGTCGACCACTGGAAGCGACGTCAGCATGGCCGCCGAAGAGGGCAGCCCACGTCAAGAACACAAAGATCACAACAGCAATTGTAACCAGTTGGGAATTCCTGAGCGTAAGGCCAAGAAGATACATGGCAACGGCCATGCTTCCTAGCATTGCTGATTTACGACTCCACATCCGAGAACACCTCTAGTCAAGTATGATTCAACGGTATCAAACGGTAGGTACTGGAACTTCTCGTAGGATGCTTTGCATAACTTCGCCAGCCTCAAGACCCTTGATTTGATGCTCAGGCTTGAGAATGATTCTGTGCGCAATTGCAAGTTCCGCAATCGACTTGACATCATCAGGCGTTACAAAGTCACGACCACGCATAGCTGCTGCTGCACGAGCAGTCTTGAGCAATGCTTGGGAACCACGAGGCGAGGAACCGACGAGAACACGAGGATCCTCACGAGTTCGTGCGACAACTTCGACCATGTACATACGGATGGCTGGATCGACGTAGATGTCTTCACAAGCCTGTTGCATAGCGATAACACGCTGTGGGTCGGTGATAACATCGACATCAACAGCGTCCTTACCACGTGTGATACGTCGAGCAAGAATCTCGTCTTCATCAGCACGGTCTGGGTAACCGACGCTCATCTTGAACATGAAACGGTCAAGTTGAGCTTCAGGAAGTGGGTAGGTACCTTCCTGCTCGACAGGGTTCTGGGTCGCCATAACAATGAACGGAGCAGGGAGTTTGTGAGTAACAGTACCGATGGTCACTTGCTTCTCTTGCATAGCCTCAAGCAATGCTGCTTGGGTCTTTGGCGGAGCACGGTTAATCTCGTCAGCGAGAAGTAGGTTACAGAACAAAGGTCCTGGCTTGAATGTAAATTCAC
>JAAZUV010000022.1 GCA_018623995.1 Methanobacteriota archaeon | reverse complement strand
TAGTAACTGACCACAATCAAACCGAGCGGATGACTTGATGGAATTGCAAAAGAGGTGTTGGCAATCCCTGACCCGTCTGTTGTGACAGATGGCAACCATGTTTCATGGAATTTGGTCGTTACACTCAGATTTCCAAGTGGCCTGAAGTTGAAGCTTGATTCGACCAAGGTAGCGCTCAAATTCACTGTCTCGCCGCGATTGACAAGAACCGGGTTACCCGGTTGCAATCCTTCGAGCTGTGTCACGCCGAAGACGAAAATCGCAGACGAGGTGTTGGAAGGCAGGTAGTACGGAGAGGAGTCCTCGAGAACTTCAACAACGAGCGTACGTGGACCACGTACAGTACCGTTGTTGGCTGTGTCTGTCGGAACGGTGAGGTTGAAGCTTCCATTCGAAAGAGTTGGAACACCACTGCGCAGAAGTTCCTCGGGGTTTGACTGCCAATAGACATCAAGTCGAACACCGGAAATCATAGCACGTGCAGGGTCATCGTCATCGAGAATTTGTCCTTGCATATTGAAAGGAACACCCGCTGTAATGGTCGATGGCAAGACGTCAATTCGAATGTCGGTAGGCACTTGTACGGTCACATCGACGAGCGTGCTGTTTCCTGTTCGGCGACTGTTTCCAACGGCAAGAGGGTCGGTCAAATCATCAGCGACAAACATCTGTAGAACGTAGTCGCCTGGTGCGAGACTTGCTGTCGCCCATGTGAATGAAGCGTTTCCTTCAGCATCGGTGACGGCGGTACCAATGGTCTGATTGGAGTTTCCAAAGTCCCAAATGTATTCTACGGTAACACCGGATATGTTCGAACGATCGGCAACATCAAACACGGTTGTATTGAAGGTCACTTGATCGCCTGAAACGAATTCCATCGCACTCAATTCTTCCTCCAGCAGGAATTCAGATTCGATACCGACTGTCAAACTCGGCAATGTTGGTGGGTTCGGTGGCGTCGATGAATCAACGACGCGGTAATACGCGCCACCAGCAGGGGCCATCGCTTCGAAGTTGAAATCAACAGCAACCTCGTACCCATTCGATGGAAGCGTGGTTGGCATGACAACTGTGAGGTTGAATTCACCGGTAGCATTGTCCAGCATGCCATTTGCCAAATCGATCGGGAAACCATCGCCATCGAGCATGGTCATGGCAATGATGGTATCGTTTCCAAGAACACGTTCAGTCGTGAACTGTCCATCAAAGATGTCACCTACGATGTAGGTTGTATTGCCCAAGTGCGTCCAATCTTGGAGGATTGTCAGGTTCCAACCAATCTCGGCTTGGACTCGAATCAATCCCGATGCATTTCCTGGCTGATAGAGTGTTGATCCGTTGTAGAGGATGTCAAACACATAGTCACCAGGTCGCAAGGTCGAATCCAGTTGCCAGGACAATGTAATGAGCGATGAATCAGGATCAGAGGTCGTGTTGACCCATGTTCCATCAAACGAGAAGGAGTAATCTCCCGGTACAGCAAGTCCGACTTCGACACCCATGTGATCCGAAATCTGTACCAGAACGTTCGTTGGCTCTCCGCGTAATTGTGGAGTTGCTATCACTTCGAAGTTCAGGATGCCAACCAATGCGTAAGGATCACCCGTACTGAGGTTCGCATCGTCGGTTGATTCGTAGAGGTCAGGATAGAAACGCAAGCGGACTTCTAGGATTCCTGCAGCTACGTTGACATCCGATGCGTTGAGGAAGTGCTGGATGCTGAATGCACCATTCACGGTGACATTGAAGATCTCAGTCCAATCACCACCACTGTTGTTTTCTCGCATTTCGAATGAGAGATTACCAGCCATGCCTACCGGAGAAGCACCGATGGTCAAGGCGGTACCATTGACGTAGATGTCGTTGTTGAGGAGGAGGAGACTTGAGTTTGTTCCAGGACCTTCCAATGTAGCCGTGAGGTTTGGAGCATCACGGATATCGAGCGTGAACGCTGTTTGGGTTGGGCGCAAGTGATAGGTTGGACCCGTGATTCCGTCTTCGGTTTGCACCCATCCGTCGTAACCTAGAGTAGCACTCACGTTGGTTTTTGTTTCAAGTTCATCGAGTGTCAATTCAAACGACCATGTTCCAGATGGACTGACTTGTGTTGTCAAGTTCTGTGCTCCATCGACCGATGAAGTAAACGAAAGCCATACGGTCGAATTGACGACCAATGATGCATCCGTAAACGGTAACTGCTCGTAACCGATGAAGCCTTCAATGGTCGTGGTTGCTCCGGCACCAACGATCGGTGCATCGATTGCACCAGGAGACGTGTGGTTGAGCGTTGCATCGTCTGTGACGTTCATCCACCAAGCATTCGCAGGTCCTTGAACCGTCGAATTTGCGGTCAGAATTGTCTGGCCAGAAACGTATCCCTTTTGTTCGACCTCGATCATAATGGCTCCAAAGCCAGGTTGGATCATCTCGACAGGAGCGCCTTCGATGGTAAAGAATCCACTTGAATCGGTGATGTTGACCTCGAGCAGGCGCTCTGGCGTGTTGAGTCCACTTACGCCATCAAAGGCCTCGACTAGAGGGACGAGGTACGCACGAACGATGTGCTGTTCAATGGCTGTTTGATTGTCCAAGAAGAGCAGGTTACCACTGATGGAAATATTCCCTGCGCTTCCGTCACGATCGAAATTTGTTGGCGAGTAGAGAACGTTGCTGATATCGAGTTCTGCAGCATCTGGACATGGATCGAACGGAACCCATCCGAAATCCAAGCCGCCCGCTGCTGAGGATTGCTGCAATCGAACCTCAGCCCATGTACGCAAGTGCTGAGCGCCGATGGCGTATCCATTACCCGTCCAATCGCCACCCTTGAATCCACTGACCAATCGCGCTGGGAGGCCGATGACTCGAGCCATGGTCACGTAGGTCGTTGCAAACTCTGCACAGGTTCCCTCATTTGCGACTTCAAGCATGAACTGTGTCAAATCTTCACCATCGACCAAGCCTGAGCCGTCGAAATTGAGTTTGAATTCTGTTGTTGCGTTTCCATCCCGCAAGAACGTCTGAAGAGCCAATGCCTGATCGTAGGCATTCACCGCAGAAGCATCGTTGATGACAGCACTGGTGATGTTATAGACAACAGAACGAGAATCGGTCAAATCGGTGTAGTAGTCCGGAAGAGCCGTTTCGTAAGGGAAGCCTTGACCGGCAATGCTTGAACTGGCAAGCGTACTCCAGTCGAAGTAGTACTCTGGTTGCTGAACAACAATTTCCTCAACGAATCCACCATCGACCTCGTATCGATGTGTATCGTTGGTTCGGGACAAGATCACGGCTGAATCGGCCCAGAATGAAACGTTGGTAGTTGAGGCGGGCAAGGTAAGTGCACCTTCTCCGACAGGGAAGTTGTAGGTGATTTGCCAGGTAATGGTGTCGTTCGCAAAGCTGGTGCTTGCCATGTGGGTGAGATTGGTGAACGGAGGAACCACTTCAGAGGCTGGGTGAACTGAGTTGTCGTGTGTATACGAGTTCCCGGTTGGAATGTCGTTGGTGTACTTTCGCCAATACTTCTCGATGTCAAGATCGACCACGCCAGTGGTATTGTTGGCCCAGAAGATAACGTCGTTTTGTGGAAGGTCGTCCGTTGGGTCAAAGAGATTGAAAGGCGCTCCGACGCAATTGAAGAACCAGAATTGCTGAGGACATTCCGCTCCATCGAGCATTCCTCCACCATCGGTGTCGGGATTGCGCCAATCTGAGCCAGTTGCATTCTCGACTGCATCTGGGATACCGTCGTTATCGAAATCATCCGGCAAGAGGTCGTCAGATGGATCGTTTTCGGGGTTGGTGTTGTCGAAGTATTCTGTTCGATCATCAACGCCACCGCTGTCGGTATCCACTGAAAGATAGTCCGTGACCCAGATATCGGTCGAACCGTTGTTGATTCCAATGAAAGCAAGATTGCATCCAGTTGTGTTTTCAAAGTAGGAATTGATGCCATCGCCATCAGGGTCGAGTGTGTTGAAACAAGGTTCAGTTGGGTCTGTGTTGTCGAACACCTCGTCGTAATCACTGACACCGTCACCGTCGGTATCAGCAAGCGTTGGATTGGAAAACCATCCGTACGTTCCCAACAGTTCCTCCCAATCTGCCAGACCATCCGCATCACTGTCGGTGTAGTCGTCATCGCAGTAGGTTCGTGTGGTTCCAATGGTTCCGTCTTGGTTGGCAGATGTATGACAGAAGGAACCATTTCGACTCTCAATGGAGGTTGGTGTTCCTGTAGGGGCTGGCGACACGCCTTGTAACGCATTGCTGGTCCATGAAGCAGAGAGATAACTGAAGGTCGTGTACGCTCCAGAATTGTTGTAGTAACCAATTCCACCGTTGGGATTGAAACCAGTAGCATCAGCAAGGAACAGCTGGTTTGCTGCGCTGAAAGATACGAATGTTGTTGCAAAGTTCACCAGAGAATCGCAAGGATCGGTTCCATGGCTTACGTTACGCTCGTCTCCATCGTTGATACCACCGAAGTCGGTATCTGCAACGTTCCATTCGGTGCATGAGAGGTTCTCTTCCCAGTTCTGAATACCATCGTTGTCCTGATCACCCGAGTCTTCTCTCCGGGTTGGATCGGTTTCACCCGGATCAATGATCCCGTTCCCGTTTGCATCTTCGTCACCATCATCGAACGCATCACCGTCGGTGTTGTTGTCTCTTGGGTCAGAAGCTTGTGGAGGGTTTCCATAAGCACCGTTGATTTCAACACCGTCAGGGATACCGTCACTGTCGGTATCGGAACTTGTTGGGTCGGTGAGCAGTGTCAAGGCCTCATAGGAGTCGTTGAGACCGTCGTTGTCCGTATCGCTGTCCTGTGGGTTGGTCGAAGTGATACCATCGACTTCTGCTGTGAGTGTCGCACATGCACCTGGGCCAATGCCTTGAACTGGGTCACAAGGAGAAACGGTCTCGGTAGGAACACCATCCGGACCTTGTCGGAAACAAGGCACTCCACCACAGTTTGTGGTCCAAGATGGGTTGACGTATTCCATGAGGTTGATGAGTCCATCACCATCAGGGTCTCCATTGGCACCATCTGCGTTCGAAGCACTGGTCGCATTCAAGCCGTTTGCAGCTTCCCACCCATCGGGCATACCGTCACCGTCCGTGTCCCAACCGTTGGGATCTTCGTCAGCGATACCGTCACCGTCATCGTCATCGGAGGAACAATCTGCATCTCCGTCGTTGTCAGAATCAGAGCCATCAACTTGGCCATCCTTATCGTCGTCAAACCCATTGGCACACACGTTTCCAACAGGGTCTTCATCACAGAGAATGGTGTTGCCTTGACCGTCGCTTCCTGTATCACCGCACTTGGGCTGATTGAACTGCATCGAATCCTCTTCGTTCCAGTCGTTGACAGGGATGGTACCGTTCCACCAAACACCGTTGTCGAGTACACCGGTTGTTGCGGGATTGTCCCAATTTGAAGGTTGGAGGTAGGAATATTCCTGTAGGTTCGACATACCATCGCCATCAGGATCGCCAACAGCACCATCGCCACCGGTTGCTGATAGTGGGTCAAGCCCGTACTTCCATTCCCAACCGTCAGGCAAGCCATCGTTGTCAGAATCCCAATCGGTTGCAGCGGTGTTGATCAGATATTCGAGACCGTATGTAAGGCCATCTCCATCCAAATCGGAGGCTGCACTCACTTCTTCCGTAACGAAATCGATGGCCGTTAGCGTGGAGAAGACCATAAGCGCTACCAAAAAGACAGACTGCGCCACTGTTCGGCGATTTGAACGATCCAGTTTGGATGTTCCAGATGAACCAGTCTTCAGCGTGTCCGCCCCATTCATGTGTTATGGTCGTCCCAATAGCACATAAGGGAAATGGTACGTTGTTCATACAAAAGAAGATTAATCTTCAATGGATTCGATGTCAATGAGCTCCAAATCAAGGTCATCTTCTACGATTTCTTCGGCTTCATCTTCGATGATGTCTGCATCGACCTCATCTTCAGCAGTCGCCTCGATGGCCGAAGGTTCAACCATAGCGGCAAACATCTGTGCCTTGACCTTGTTCTGGCCACGGCGGTACAGTCCAAGACCTGCCAAAGCTAGCACGGAGAAGAACAGAACCAAGGTTGTTGGTTCTGGGTCTTCGATCTCGCTCATGATGGAATTGAGAACACCTGAAGTCTCTGTCTTGAACTCAAAGGTTGGCTTCTGAATGTAACACAAGTTTGCCGTACATTCTTGATAATTCGTGGGTGTGACGGTGATTTCAAACTCAACCATTTCGCCACTCTTGAGTTTATCAGGTGCAGTAATTTCCATCGTAAACTCTCTCGATGAGAAGGAATCGAGCGTAAAGGAGATGATTTCACCATCATCCAGTGTAGCATCCCAGCCGTCTGGAGATTTTACAGAAATGACCACATCGACTTCAACGTTGTTCAGATTGTCGATCCGATACTCGAATGGTTCAGTTTGACCCGCTTGTATGCGTTTTGCTTGCGACTTTTGCTCAACGACAAGATTGCCAGGAACGACCTCCTCATCGACTTCGATGGTCAAAGGCAGGTCGAAGTACCGTGGGTCTTCCTCGCCATCACTTTCTTCAGAGACTTGAAGATAAACAACGTGAATGCCTGCTTCAACCTGTTGGCGTATCGTAATTTCGACTTCAATATCGTAATACTGGCCGCCTGTCAATGGAGCAACGAGAGCTATGTTGCCTTCGATATCCGTAATTTCGTACATCCATGTTGCATATCCAGGGTCGTTGTCGATGTTTCGCTGCAATGCTGCGGGGTTCTTGATGACCCAGTTTGTCGTTCCTGCATCGTCGGATGAATCGGTGATTCGAACGTTGTAGGTCACAGTTGAACCTGGCGAGACTGGGCCAATTTGGCCGAGTGTTCCGCCGTCTGAATCTGAGATAACTTCACCAACGATGCCGAAGGTCCTGTGGACGGTCCAAGCGACCGGTGTCGTGAACACTTCATCGGCGCTGCTGTCCGAAGTAACACTCAATCGGACCAAACCGATGTCGACGGCATCGCGCTCAAACGGAGGATAGACCTCGACCTTGAGCACCAATTTCTCACCTTGACCAATCGTTGGTGTGAGCGAATCGATACCTTGCTCAGTGAGTTCAGTTCCAGTTCCGTTGATGATGAATTTCAAACTCCATGCAACGGGTATTTCTTGAATTCGAATTCGATAACTGTCGTCATCAAATCCGACGTTGTTGATGCTCATGTAGAAGTCGCCAACCTTGTCGTAATCGATGTAATGAGACAGGTTTTCATTGTACAAGTCTGGACGGTCTGATGCGAAGATTTGCTTTTGTTGCTCCACATCCTCAAACACGTCGATTTGAGGAGGGCCGAACTGGTTGACTTTCTCGACATCGATGGCGAGCGAAACGAGGCGCACTTGGGAGCCGCTGTCAACGCCAGTTGTTGCATAGGCGTAGGCTTCGACAACGATCTGGTAGTTGTCCGGAAGCGTACTCAAGTCTTCTGGCGCTTGCACTGTGAGCAGTGGTCGTGCTGTAGACCCTCCTCCACTCAACATGTAACCACCTGGGTTGTCCCAATTCGGATCGGACCATCCCGATGGAAGCGATTGTTGAAGTTCCATCTCAACTCGTAAGTCTGAGGTGAGAGAACCTGTGTGCAAAACAGAGAGTTCAATCGACGATGTCTGCCCGGGGGCGACCAATAACTTCGGAATTTGTGTTGATGGGAAGTCAAGGTACACATCGTACTCAAGGAACGTTATTCCTTGCGGATGGAGGTATTCGATGACGTGCCCTTGTACGTCGGTAATGAGCAACCGCAAGGGGTACTCTCCATGTGCGATTCCAGATTCGTATGTGAAATTGTATTTGCCAACCAATCCATCATTATCGAGCTTAAGTTCGTTTTTGTCGAGATCGAACTCCTTTTCAAACACGGCTGAGGCTTCGTTTGGTGTGTAGAGGACCAACTCTACGGACTCGATGTCATCACGACCAAAGGCATCTCGAACGTCAACAGTGAACTGCATTTCTCGCTTGTCCACGCTGTGTGTGGGAGACCATTCAGTAACTTCAGATTCGCTCCAGCCATCTCCCATTTCGTGAACTTTTACTTGCGAACCATCAAGTGCATTGGCTTGGAACTCCATGCGTGAATATCCGTTACCTACTTGTCCTCCATGAGCAAGCAAGACTTCACATGACGAGAAGGCCCCGCCGGCTTCGCAATCAGCAGTGGCTTCGATGTTGAGTTTGATACGATCACCGTTGACAACATCAAAACCGTTGCCTATGTTGAGGTTAATTTGGTACGGGTTCCAATTGCATCCTCCAAAAAAGCCGTTACACGGGTTGTTCAGAGGTTCTGTGAAGGTTTGAACAACATCTGAGCCAGAATAGAGCTTGAAGGTTACTTCTCCTGTTGCATTGTTATTCGAGCTTCGGAATTGAAGGTAGACAAATGTTCGGAGTTCAGACGATGATTTTCCTTGCACATTCAAATCGGAAATCAACTCATTTGTTTGGAAGGTAACGCCTGAACCCAACAAAGAGGTCTCGTCGTAAGCACCTGATGGCTCCTTTGTAGTCAACGTGGTGCCGTCTCCGAGATACAATTCATAATCCTCAAGTGATGCTCCAGAGGATTGAATTTCGTTCTCTTCTTGGAGCATTTCGACAGGATTGTTCAGCGGAACAACTGCCAAAAACAGCGAAATCAATACTGCAAATACGAAGCGATTGGAAGACATGGTCAAGACATCCCTCAACGTAGGGGAAGCGAGCAGGCGTTAAACGGTTTTGCATGAAATGTTCAGACAATTCGGTTTCAGAAACGTGTTTTTGGTATCGAGGGAGGGATTTGAACCCTCGAACCCATCTGGGACCGGATCTTAAGCCCGGCGCCTTTGACCACCTCAGCCACCTCGATGCCTTACGGACTTCGAGCCTGTATGAAATCCTTACGAAGCGTTGAGAGCCCATCCACCGTCAACAAACAACTCCTGTCCAGTGAGGTAAGGAGATGTTGCGAAAAAGAACACTGCGCCTGCAACATCCTCCGGATCGCCGGAGCGTCGCAGAGGAATCGACTGAACGATTTTGTTGAAGTGTTCATGTTCCCAGTCAGCAGATAGAATCGCACCAGGAGCGACACAGTTCACTCGAACTCGAGGCGCATATTCACCTGCAAGATTAAACATCAATTGACGGAGACCTGCTTTGCTCGACGTGTAGTGAGAAAGTTGGCTCCAAGCCTTTCCTGCAGAGGTATCGGTCATACCAACAATCGATCCGTTGACAGCAGACAACAATTCGGCCAATCCTTGAGAAAGTTGTAGCGGTGCTTCAACGTGCAATCGATTGAGAAATCGCATGGTTTCCAACGACAATTCTTCGATTGGTGTTTGGCTATAGACCGAAGCATTGTGTACGAGAACATCCAGCCCTTCTCGATCAACAACGAATGGATGTTGAGTGATCGTTTGGATGAGTTTTGCAGTCTCGTTCTCATCCAACAAATCGGCACGAACAACATCTGCTTTGTGACCCTGTTCAACAAGCTCGGATTTGAGCAACTCACCTGCTTCAACGGAACGCGAAACGTGAATGAGAACAGCATAGCCTTCTGCAGCAAACTTCCGAATGATGGAAGCGCCTATTCGTCGGCCGCTTCCGGTCACGAGGCAAACCTTGGCTGTCATGTTTCCTGTTTTTTCTTCTCACACATATATGCTCGTATCCCCGCAAAACCTCGAATTGCCGGTCTGCGCACCTTTTTGATGTTCATTCATGTCGGGTTGTACAAGGGGGGCAACGCATGGCAAAGAATCTGAAAATGGCCAGTCAAAAAACTGCACGACCTCGTCTCCCACCATGGTTCCGAACAAAGTTGCCATCTGGCTCACAACAAGCGATTTTCAACGATACAATGGATGCTGTCAAAGACAACCAACTTCACACAGTCTGTCAAGAAGCCAAGTGCCCGAACATTCACGATTGTTGGTCCAGCGGAGATGCTACATTCATGATCGCTGGAAAAGAATGCACACGTGGTTGCCGGTTCTGCGCTGTTGGGACCAGAAAGGCACCTCCGCCGCTCGATGTTGATGAACCACAACATCTCGCAGATGCAGTAGCATCGATGAATCTTCGTCATGCCGTCATTACGGTCGTCAATCGAGATGATCTAGAGGACTCAGCAGCCGACCACTACAAACAATGCCTTGCTGCTGTTGCACAGCGTTGTCCAGAGGTAAGTTTGGAGCTCTTGTGTTCTGACCTTGCAGGAGATTTGGACGATCTTGCCCACCTTCTCGAGGACAGCCCGCTGGTTGTGTTTGCACACAATGTCGAATGTGTCCCACGTTTGGACTCCATCGTTCGAGACCCACGAGCATCGTTTGAACAATCACTTTCGATTCTTCGAGAGGCGAAACGACTTCGTCCAGACATGTTGACCAAATCGTCCTTGATGGTTGGTGTTGGTGAGACCGATGAAGAAATCGTCGAAGCCATGCACTTGTTACGTCAAGCAGGTGTCGATTTGATTACAATTGGCCAATACCTTGCACCCTCAAAGAATCATCTTGCCATCGACCGATTCCCAGAACCTGAACTGTACGATGTTTGGGCAAAGAAAGCCATTGAAATGGGCTTTTCAGGCGTTGCAAGCGGGCCATTGGTACGCTCCTCGTACAAAGCAGGGTTGCTGATGCGAAAGACACTCGATGAAAGCAACACTGAGGAAATGCCTGGTGCATATGTGATGGTTCAGCCCAGACCAACTGACCAACATACCTTAATGCCGAGTCATGGTGAGGTGGAACAATGACGGACCGATTGACGGCTACGACGGCACCATACACCATCGGAGTACCTCCGTTTCGCCCGGGTGAAGAGGCTGACTTTGGCGGCGCTTTCAAGGAACAACCAGGTGACCTCTGGCGTCCAGATCCTGCCACATGCACTTCCGACGATTCAGCACCACACGCTCGTGGACTACTGCGTGTGCTGAACGATGCTGGAGAGGCCAAAGGAGAATGGGACCCGAAACTCGACGCATCTGAATTGATTCAAGGCCTTGAGTACATGATGCGTCTTCGTATCTTCGACGATCGGATGATTAAGATGCAACGCACTGGAAAACTTTCGTTCTACATGCGATCCTTCGGAGAAGAAGCCGTTGCCATTGCCCAAACCATGGCACTCGAAACTCAGGATTGGATTTTCCCTTCCTATCGGCAACCGGGAGCGCAATTCGTCCGTGGACGTGACATGGTAAGCATGATCTGCCACTGCATTGGTAACACGGAAGACAACGTCCGTGGGCGGCAAATGCCTGTTCACTACACCTACAAAGAAGGACGTTTCATTTCGATTTCATCTCCAGTAGGCACGCAATTTTCACAAGCAGTTGGCGTTGCTATGGCCAGTGCTTACCAAAAGAAGGACGAAGTCTGTATTTCGTGGCTCGGCGATGGTACCTCAGCTCAAGGAGACTACCACTACGCCTTGAATTTCGCATCGACCTTCAAGCCACCTGTTATCCTCAACGTCGTTAACAACCAATGGGCCATCTCAACACACGCCAACCTTGCAACTGGCGGACGCACGTTCGCTGAGCGAGGACTTGCCTACGACATTCCATCCTTCCGTGTCGATGGAAACGATTTCCTCGCTCTGTACAGCATCACCAAGTGGGCTCGTGACCGAGCCAGCGCAGGAATGGGTCCAACGCACATCGAGGTCTACACTTACCGTGCAGGAGCCCACTCCTCGTCCGATGACCCATCGGCATATCGACCAAACGACGAGGCTGCATGTTGGCCGGGTGGCGATCCAATTCAGAGACTCAAGGACCATCTCGTCCTCATTGGAGAATGGGACGAAGAGAAGCATGAAGCCCTTGCACAAAAGATCGATGATGAAGTCATGGCTGCCTACAAAGAAGCGTGCGAATTCGGAGACCTTGCATCGGGCCCGTACCCACCAGCATCAACCATTTTCACAGAAGTGTACGAGACCGTTCCTTGGCACATCCAAGAGCAGCGAGAGGAGCTTGGGAAGTGATATCATGCCTGACATGAACATGATCAAATCGCTCAATTCCGCACTTTCTATTTCGCTTAAGGACGATCCAAATGTCGTCATTTTTGGCGAAGACGTTGGCTACTTTGGTGGCGTTTTCCGAGTCACTGAAGGCCTTCAGAAGGAATACGGCCCCCACCGTGTCTTTGATTCACCTCTCGCTGAAGGTGGCATCGCTGCCATCGCCATGGGCATGGGCCTCAATGGACTTCGACCAGTTGCAGAAATTCAATTCGCAGATTACATCTTCCCAGCCTACGACCAAATCGTCAACGAAATTGCAAAACTTCGCCATCGCTCTGGTGGTGAATTCTCATCTCCTGTAACCTTCCGAACACCTGCTGGTGGAGGAATCAAGGGCGGACACCATCATTCACAATCACCAGAGGCTCAATTCACACACACACCTGGATTGAAAGTCGTCTACTGTTCAACGCCTTACAATGCAAAGGGGCTGTTGCTCGCATCGATTGAATGCAACGACCCTGTCATCTTCTTCGAACCAAAGCGATGCTACCGTGGGCCCTTCTATGGCGACCCACACAACGTGCCCACATGGAATGGACATCCTGATGCAGATGTTCCAGAAGATCACTACATCGTTCCACTTGAGCAAGCAAGAATTGTCCGTGAAGGTTCCGCATGTACGGTTATCGCCTACGGAACCATGGTTCACGTCGCAGAACAAGCCATCAAGAACTCAGGAATTGACTGTGAGTTGATCGACCTTCAAACGCTCGTTCCTTGGGATAGAGATACTGTGGTCAACTCCGTGAAGAAAACAGGACGTTGCGTGATTGTTCACGAAGCACCAAAGACAAGTGGATTTGGTGCTGAGATGAGTGCATCGGTCCAAGAACGATGCTTCTACCACCTCGAAGCTCCAATTCAACGTGTCACCGGTTGGGACACACCATTCCCACATACAACGGAATGGGATTATTTGCCAAGTCCTCAGCGAATTGCTGAAGCCATAAAGAAAACACAGGAGGAATAAACATGGGAACATTTGCATTCAAACTACCAGATATCGGAGAAGGCGTTGTTGAAGGTGAAGTCGTCGAATGGATGGTTGCCGTTGGCGATGTCGTCAAGGAAGACGATCCAATTCTTTCGGTTATGACCGATAAGGCAACCGTTGAAATTCCAGCACCATGCGATGGAACAGTCACCAAGATTATCGGAGAAGCAGGTGATATCCTGCCCGTTGGTGTTGTTTGCATCGAATTTGAGGTTGATGGCGATGGAAACGCTTCGGCAAGCGAGCCTGAACAGGCTGCACCTGCAGTTGAAGAGGCACCTGAACCCGTAGTGGAACCAGAACCAACTCCTGAACCCGAACCTGCAGCTGCTCCAAAACCTGTTGCTGTCGCAGGTCCTGCGGTAGAGCGAGCACCTGGCACCAAGCCACTTGCAGCACCTGCGGTTCGACAACGAGCACGTGATGCCGGCGTCGATTTGTATCATGTCGCTGGTTCAGGTCCTGCAGGACGCATTACGCATGCAGACCTCGATGTGCATCTTAGTGGAGGAGCATCTAAAGCATCTTCAGCAATGCCGATGGGTAGCTCTACCAAGGTAGCCAAGACTGGAACCGAGGAAATTAAGGTCATCGGATTGCGAAGAAAGATTGCTGATTCGATGATGGCATCCTACAGTTCTATACCCCACTTTTCCTACTTCGAAGAAGTTGATGTCACTGAACTTGAGGCGCTACGACAGCATCTCAATGCCACTCGGCCAGAGGGTGCTCCAAAACTCACGTATCTGCCGTTCATCATGCTCGCTCTCGTCAAGGGACTTGGACGACGACCTGAATGCAATGCTCTCTTCGATGATGAGGCGGGTGTCGTAACTCG
>JAAZUV010000121.1 GCA_018623995.1 Methanobacteriota archaeon | reverse complement strand
ATCGCATGCTTCAACTGGAAGTGTTTCAATCGCCAAAACGTCGTCTTGAGGGGGCGTCATACATTTCGCAAGTGAAGGAAGTTCAAGAGTCCACCGATGCACCGCTTAGGTGTTTCAAGCAAGCAATGAAAACCTCTAGATGATTCGTAAGTATATGGGCGATGATGCACAACCTCTTGTACGCGCAGTCGATATGGGGAAGCGATACGGCGAGTTCGTTGCTCTTCACCCATTGAACGTTGAAGTCCATTCGGGTGAATTCTTCGGCGTCTTCGGACCAAACGGTGCTGGAAAATCCACGTTCATCAAACTCCTGACAGGTCAACTGCAACCATCGATTGGTCAAATCGAAGTCCTGGGTGTAGATGCCAAGCAATCGCCTCAGAAACTCAAGGCCAACATCGGGATTGTTCCTGAATCGGAATCGCCACCTTCGTTCCTAACACCAACCGAATTCCTTCAATTCGTTGCCCGATTGCGAGGGTTGGATGACCTTGACGAACAGGTTGAGTACTGGCTCGATTGGTTCGGTTTGCAAGAAAAGCGTGACACGATGTGCAAAGACTTGTCGAAGGGACAGAGGCAGAAGGTCATGCTCGCATCAGCATTCATCCACAAACCCAAATTGTTGTTTTTGGACGAGCCATTCGCCAATCTCGATCCAATCTACCAACGAAAATGCAGAGAGTGGTTGCTCGACCATGTTGCGAATGGAGGCACCATCTTCCTCTGTTCGCACGTCCTTGAGATGGCTGAACGGATGTGCAATCGAATGGCCATCATCAACCATGGACGTGTCCTCGCTGCAGGAACGGTCTCTGGTTTGAAAGAATCAGAAGACGAGACCTTAGAGGATGTGTTTATCCGCCTCGTCGGCCATTCCATCGAGGAAGTCGAACGTCATACGGAAGAAGGAATCAACGCTGAGGAGGAGTAATCATGTCCGCCTCCAGCATTGTCTCTCGTGACTGGGATGATGTTGTTGGAACCTACGATGGTACAGCCTCTTCGTCGCTTGGAACGTCAACCGGTGGTGTCAAACTGCTCGAACCACAGCGCGGTTTTGCTGCCTTTTCGACCACCTTCCGTTACATGTTCCGAGAAGAGTGGAGAGAAAACATCGACTTTGCAAAGAAGCGACAGGTCGTCTTGTTCCCGCTGCTGTTAACGCTCGTCACCATGGTCACAACCGTCGGATTGCAATTCCTTGTGGGCGACTCTGCAGCACAATCTTCCGACATGGATGCGAAATCATTCACATGGGATCAACTTCGATTTGCTTTGCACCTACCTCTTTTGTTCTTCAGCTTGGGAATGGGAACGTTTGCGTTCCGTGGCCGTGAGGCCATCTCACAACGTGATGGCAACAAGAACCACCTCATTGCAGCACCAGCCATTCAGCCGTTGCCAAACTCGATGGCCCACTACGCCTTTTTCGTCAAGGAATTGGTCTACTACGCTTTGTTGATCTTGACTCCGATTATTTTCGGAATGGCCCTTGGAATCATCCTCGGTGAATTTGGCGCCATCACGACACCACTCAAGTGGTCCTCCTTGCCGTGGACCTGGTTGGCCATGTTTACCACCATCGCTCAAGGTCTCGCCATCTCGTTCCTAGCATCCTCGCTTTGGATGCGAGGTCGTCCTTACACCATTGTCGGACCAATTCTGATTGTGTTCCTTGGAATTGCGGTCGGTATCGGCCTCATCGATCTCGACCTAGGCCTGTGGGGGCTTGCGATTCAACGCGAGCAGGCACTGTGGATTGCTGTAGCGGCATTGGTTGGATGTGCACTCGTCGGTTTGCTCTCTGCGGTACTCATTCTCGATGATTTTGAAGCGAAGGTCATCGAACATGCTGATCTCTTCGAACCGTTCTATCGACGTTTGAACTTCCTTGGAAGAGGGGAAGTACGCCTTCTCGTTGCAAAAGAATTCGTAGATCTGCGTCGTTCAGGAGCCCTCAAGAAGATGACTGTATCTTATTCCGTTCCTCTTCTTGTTCTTCTTGGAATGGCATGGCTGGTCGACTTTGCAGAGGCCCCTATTCCAATCAATTTGCTTTCGTACGCTCCGTTCTTGGGATTCTTCGGCTTCAATTTCTACTCGTGGCTTACAGCGCTGGACTCCCCTGATTTCATGAACGGACTCCCATTGAGCGTTCCCCAGTTGATTCGAGCCAAGGTCGTTGTCTATTTCCTTGCAACATCGTGGATTTCGTTGATTTTCCTCGTCATCATGGCATGGCGTCTCGATGAGTGGGGTGCGCTTCCAATCGGCATCATCATCATGTTTGCCAATTCTATCTACATCGTTGCTCTGACAGCCTTTTTGATGGGATTGCGCCCGAACAAAGCCATCTTTGATGGAGCCATTATGACCAAGTTCTGGATTGGTACTGTCTTCCCTCTCCTCATGCTGTTCCTTCTTTCCTTCACGCAAGGTGACACAGAATTCTATCAGAACTGGTTCACACAAGTTCGACAGAACGGTCTTGATGCCGAATCGGTCACCTTCGATAGCGAACAAATGCAGCAAGGCTTCTGGGGCATGCTAGGTGTTTCTCTTGCCTTGATTGGTGCGAGTGGGTTGTTGTGGAAGCTCATGGACCGCCGTTGGGGCAAATCGCCCTTTGACAACTAACAACATTGATGAGTCCTCGCCACAGCGTTTCAAGCATGAGTCGAGTCTTGGCCGTCTGTGGAATGCCTGGCTCTGGCAAGGGCGAATTCGCTCAAGTCTTCATGGAAGCCGGCATCCCCGTCCGTTCCATGGGTGATATGGTGCGAGAAGAAGTTGCACGAAGAGATCTCGAAGTTGTTCCCGAGGTGTTCGGACAAGTTGCATCCGACTTGCGACGAGAGTTCGGAGAAGATGTTCTCGCAGTTCGCCTCACTGCAGCCGTTGATGAACTGCTCAACACGCACCCGCTCGTTCTCATCGACGGTCTTCGCGGAACGGCAGAATACAGCGTCTTCAAGTCAACTTGGGGTGAGCGATTCCAATCGGTTGCGATTCATACTGACAAAGACATTCGGTTCGAACGAATGATGGCACGTGGACGCAGCGAGGACGGTGGAATCGCAACCTTCGAAGCCCGTGATGAACGAGAAAAAGGATGGGGCTTGGAAGATCTCATTGACGATGCTGATGTCCTTGTCGAAAACAACGACGATTTGGTTCAATTCCAGAACCAAATTCGAACATGGCTGGCCACGCTTATCTGAGACTCTCGACCTCGTTTGGCAACCAAAGGTTATAGTCGGGCGCAACCTGTCAAGGATTGTCTCGGCGGTGATTTGTTATGGCTAGGAAAAAAGGTGGGGGCGGACGAGGCCGACAAAGAGCACAGCAACGTGCCCAGTATGATGAGCTTGACAAATACCCTGTCATGCCTCCTCATGCCTTTGCGCGCATTGTTCGTGACAAGCGAACGCTCAACATCATTTACCAAATCATCGAGCCTCCGATGACCAAGAAAGAACAAGAGCAACGTGAAGAAATCATGGACATCTTCATTCGTTCGCTCACTGCCAACATCGAAGAGATCGATGGCAACCCTGAGGCTTACCTTCGAACAGCAATGGACAAGGTCATCAAATCCTATGGTATGAAAATCACCAAGAAGTCCAAGTCGAAACTCTTCTACTACATCCGCCGTGACTTGATTGGCTACGGGCAAATGGACGTTCTAATGAACGATGCTAACGTCGAGGATATTTCGCTTGACGGAACTGGTGTTCCAATTTTCGCTTATCACCGAAAATTCGAATCGGTCGAGACAACTTGTGTCTGGAATACCGATGAAGAACTCGAATCCTACGTTATCAAACTCGCCCAACGTTGTGGAAAGCACATTTCCGTCGCAGATCCGCTGCTTGACGCTACGCTGATGGATGGTTCTCGTATCGTTATGAAGTTGGGTCGAGAAGTTTCCACCCGTGGTTCGGCTTTCTGTATTCGACGGTTCAAGGACGACCCGTTCTCTCCAGCCGACATTGTTGCGTTCCGTACCATGTCGTCGCTCATGGTGGCTTACCTCTGGATTGCCTTCCAGAATGAAGTTCCAATGCTGTTTGTCGGCGGTACGGCGTCCGGTAAGACAACAACGCTCAACGCAATGTGCATTTTCATTCCTTGGCAAATGAAGATCGTCTCCATTGAATCTACTCGTGAAGTCAACATCCCTCAACCCAACTGGGTTCCTGGTCTGACGAGACAAGGGTTCGGTGGTGAATCGAGCGAAGGTGAGATCGGAGAGTTCGAGCTGTTGAAGGCTGCGTTACGTGAACGGCCAGAATACATCATTGTCGGTGAGATTCGTGGTGCTGAGGCATACGTTCTGTTCCAAGCGATGGCAACAGGTCACTGTGCGTATTCAACGGTCCACGCTGACTCCGTACCGTCCCTCGTTCACCGATTGGAGAACAAACCGATCGACATTCCTCGTGTTTTGCTTCCTGCTCTCGAGGCTTGTTCGATTCAGATTCAAACCCGTATCAACGGACGACGTGTTCGACGTACGAAGCAGATTGTCGAGATTGTTGGTATCGACCCGAACTCGATGGAAGTTATCACCAACGAAGTGTTCCGTTGGGACGTTTCTTCAGACGATTTCATCTTCAGTGGAAAGTCCTACGTACTTGAGAAAATCATGGTCAAAATCAACTTCTCGCAAGACGAGATGCGTCGCGAATTGAGAACCCGAAAGCGAATTCTTGAGTGGCTCGTTCTCAACGATATTCGAAAGGCTGACCAAGTATCGCAAATCGTTACGGAATACT
>JAAZUV010000021.1 GCA_018623995.1 Methanobacteriota archaeon | reverse complement strand
GAGGTACAGGCGGCCCAACCTATGCCCAAAGCGATGTTATCATCCATGAGGTTATGGCCGATACATGGCCAAGTTACGATAACGCCACTTGGCCCGGTGGCGAATGGGTTGAGCTCTACAACAACGGCACTTCCGCCATTGACCTCACTGGTTATTGGCTGCAAGATCTCGCAGGGAACATGATTCAACTTGACGAGGACCACCTCGTTGGGGCCTCAAGCGATGCAGGAACGATGCTCATCTATCCACAAGAGACTCGTATCATCGCAGTCAACGCCACAACAAATAGCGGCGTACTCAACAACGGGCAAGAAACCCTTCGACTTTACCTCTCCAACGGCAGCATTGGCGATGAAGTGATGTGGAGCTCCAACCAACCTGGGTTTTCAATCGAAGCTAATCCAAGCGGGGGAATGTGGCAATACTCCACCTATCCTACACCCAACGCAACCAATGCTGCGAAAATCACGGACATTACTGCATCTGGTGACGTTCAATTGAGCGAGATCTTCCCTGTCAGCACGATGGATGGCAGTGCTGCACCTGATGGTGAATGGGTTGAGTTCTACAACGCTGGAACGACCTCAATCGACCTCAATGGTTGGTCCATCATCGACGGCATGGGGAATGTGACCTATCTCGACCCAGGTACCATCGTCGTCAACAGTTCACAAGGAAGCACGATGATTGATGGTGGGGAACGCAGACTTGTCGAGTTTACTGGAGAAACTCGACTCTGGGACAACCACAATCATCTCGTTGTCCGAGATGCAAGTGGCTCCATTGTCGACATGGGATTCTACTCAACAAATTACGGCCCTGATGTATCTCTTATCCGAGGACAGCAATATCACGACCCATGGACGCCATCGATTTCTCCTTCGCCAGGTCAACCCGAACCAACACCAACGCCAACAACAGGCGACGTTCGAATTACCGAGGTTTTGCCAGATGCCATCGGAAGCGACTCAGCTTCCTACCCAGACGGCGAATGGATTGAGATTCAAAACAAAGGTACGGAAGAAGTCGATGTTGCCGGATGGCGTTTCTCTGCATCCGGTCGAACACTCATCCTCCACCAGTACAACATGCCCGATAAATCAGACACCATCCTTCAGGCAGGAGAAACCACGTTGATCGCTCTCAATGGGACATCGCAATTCTATCTGAAGCATACAACACCGGATCAAATCTTCCTCTACGATGGAAACGGTGTTGCTGTTCACTCAGCACAATGGACCCATACGCTCGAAGGTGTTTCGTTGATCAACAATACAGAATCGCACGCTGGTGCTGGTCCTTTGGGGACAAACGCTCCATCCTCTACGACAACGTGGGGTGTTGAAGACTGGCTCAACGCAGCTTGGATGACCCCTGGCGAAGAAAATCCAGTCTGGTCTGCGTATTCGGGAAGTGAAAACCTCGTTGTCACAGAAATCGTGACCTCTTGTGACCTTCCATCCTTCCAACCTGCAGCGGATTGGATTGAATTGTACAATGAAGGAAACGAAGACATCAATTTGAGTCGTTGGATGGTGGGTGCGGATTACACCTCGAACCCACTTATGGGGCGCCAATTCATCGACGCAAGCATGCTTTGGGAGTCAACGTCCAATAGCACAATTCTTGCACCAATGAGCCGGGTTGTCGTCGAACTTCAACACGACATCTTCGGACCTGATTTGGACGATGTGAGTTCGATGAATTTGATGAATCCTGATGGAGAACTTGTGCTTTCAATTACGCCTCCAGCTTCCTCACTCAGCACGACATGTGGATCGTATGGATACAACGCTACGAACGATGAATGGGTCGAATTCCTCTGGCCAACCCCTGGCACACCTGAACCAGACGCAAGCATGATGGCCTCCATCGACGACATCAAATTCAGTTCAATTATGTGGGACGGTGTATCATCCATCTCAACTGAAATGGAATTCTTTGAACTCACAAACGTCGGAACAGAAGCTGCCATGCTCAACGGGTGGACGGTCAAGCGGATTGCTTCGGATGGAACATCGTTTGAATCCACCATCACCAACCTCCAAATCGATGCGTCATCGTCTGTCAAACTTTCAAACGATGTTGCAGCTTTGGAATTGTTTGAGGACGGCAACATCCTTGACATGGGCGTTGCCATGGAGAACCCAATTTATCTGCTCGACAGTGGCATGGCCCTGCAACTCATTCACCCTACAGGGCTAGTAGCCGACACCATCGTTTACAAGAACGGTCCAGTGGACACGGAAGGTTGGAATGGAGTTTCTCTCTCAGAACCCGTGAGTGGTATCGACAATCTCATCCTCTATCGAGGGGATGGCTGTGGAGTCATGACCGATACGAATCAATCCGCTGATTGGCATCAGCGCTGGGGACGTCTCGGTGCAAGTGATTTCTGTGGTGATGTACAATTCAATGATGCGACATCGATCACGCCACTCATTGCTCCAGAGCATGGATTGATGGATTTACTCAACTGGATCGATGGTGCACAAACGTCCCTCCACGTCCACCTCTACATTCTTCAGTCGAGCGAGTTGATGCAGGCGCTCATCAATGCACACGATCGTGGCGTGAACGTTGTCGTAGTCCTTAATGAGCCAGAAGACTGGTGGAATTCGAACGACAAACAAGGGCAAGAAGCCTATGCCTATGCACTGAAAAATGCTGGTCTCAGCGTCCATTGGTTCGGTGGCTCAGGAGACGACCCTTACCTCTATCTCCACGCCAAAGTTGCTGTACGTGATGATGCATCAGTATGGATTGGATCTGGCAATTGGAAACCCTCCTCCTTGCCATACGACGGTGACCGTGGAAACCGAGACTGGGGGATCATTGTTGATAGTGTCCAACTTGCCAACAACGTTCGATCAAAGATGGCATTCGATGAAGCGTCCATGTATGTCCAAGCCGTCTCACCTATTGCACCAACAAATTCCTACTCCATTCCAGAGGCACAAACCATCGACCAAGCAACTGCAACGAGTTTCACAGGAACCTACAGTGGCCAATTGCTCACGTGTCCTGACGATTGTGTTGATGGATTAACCGAGATGATTCAGTCTGCAGAAGACCAAATTCTGCTTTCCTTGCAATACCTCGATCTCAATTGGAAATGGGGTTGGGGGGAGAATCCAGTTGTTTCAGCGTTGGAGCAGGCTGCGATGGATGGCGTGTCCATTCGCTTGATCATCAACGGCGCCTACCTCGACGAAGACATTCAAGATGTTGTCGACCGAATCAACAACGATTGGAACATCACGAATGGCTGGGACGCATCTGCCGTCATCATGAGCGAGGACGATGACGTCATGAAACTTCACAACAAAGGCGCCATCGTCGATGGTGAATCCGTCCTCATCTCAAGCATCAATTGGGGCGATTCAGCGATGGTTCGCAATCGAGAGATGGGACTCATCATCACCTCTGCCGAGGTTGCTGAACCCTACATCCAATCGTGGTATGCTGATTGGAACCGTCTAGACAATGTCACGGATACCGACAACGATGGAATGCCAGACATCTACGAGGTGAACTACGGGTTGAATCGAACCGTTAGTACCATTGACGGTGTCTTAGAGTCCGATGCCGACAACGATAATGATGGTCTTTCCAATCTTGATGAATACACGCTTGGCGGCAATCCGTTCAACGCAGATACCGATGGAGATTGCATACTCGATGCTGTTGAAGTGAGTTGGGCCCAAGCAACAGCCCTCGATCCATCGGTGGAAGCAGTCTCACCTGAAGATGCAATCAACATGGCTGATGCTGATGGGGACGGTGTCAATGAAGCTGGCGCACTTGGTTGCGACCTTGGCGGCATTCAACCGGTCGAACCTGATACAAACGAAACGGACGAATCAAGCACGGACGACGACCAAGATGGTGTCCTCAACGCAGCTGACGAATGTCCAGATACACCGGCGAATACACCGACCGATGTTTCCGGTTGTTCCTTGGAGCAGCGAAACGAGAAGGCAGGCGATGCAAGCGGTGAAGCTGAGGAAGGATTCGGTGAAACGTTCATGCTCTTGTTGATGATTGGTGGACTCTTGCTCCTCATCGGGGCTGTTTACGGCATTCTTCAATCCCGGAAAGAGAACGAGGCTCGAAAGGATTGGGTAACCGATCAACACATCGATGATGTCGTTGGAACCGAAGCGCAATGGGAACAACCCGTTTTGGATGGACGTGGTGATGAAAACAGTTCTCCACTTGCGAGCGAGTTGGAACGATTCCCTGGGTGGGATGAAGCCATGTTGCAACAATACCTTGACCTTGGATGGACCCTTGACCAATTGGAAGAGTACTATCAACAACAGGTTGCTGAACAGGGTTGAGTCGCGTAACCTTGACAAAGGACCGATTCCAAGGAAGACCATGGCATACAACTCGACCAACCCTGTCTTCAAACCAGCCTTTTGGAATTCGATTCAAGGCAATGACAGAATGACGCTTGAAGGAACACTGCAAAAAACAGGTATTTTGTTTGGATTAGCAACGGTTAGTGCAGTTGGCTCCGTTGCACTTGGTTTCATTATGCCTGCGCTCCTCTATCCGATGATGTTGCTAGGGATGTTTGGTACAATGGGTATGGGTATGTTCCTATGGTTTTCTCGGCCAGCAGAACCTACTGCGTTTGTCATCGTTTATGCGACCCTTGAAGGATTATTCATCGGACCACTGACGCTCGTGTTCGAGATTCTTTATCCAGGGATTGCCATTCAAGCTGGACTTGCCACATTTGGTGTTGTAGCGTGCATGCTCACGATCTATTCGGTTGGAATCCTGCGTCCAACACCAACCTTCAACAAAATCGTATTCACCCTAGCTGGATCGATTTTCCTGATGTATCTCATCAATGCCTTCCTCTTCTTCCTTACACCATGGACCATACCGTTCCTTCATTCCTCAGGGCCAATTGGTATTGGAATCAGCGTCTTTATCATCACTGTAGCATCGCTGATGTTGATTTCGAATTTCGGTATGATCGATGCAGGTGTTCGCATGGGCGCTCCAAAGAAGCAAGAGTGGTGGGGCGCTTTTGGAATCATGGTGACTGTTATTTGGGTCTACTTTGAGATGCTCCGATTGATTGCCAAACTACGAGATAACAGGTGATTTGTTGACGCGTCCATTGCCAATCGCTGATCTCAGTGATTTCACATCAGGTGATGAACAACGAGTCAATTCATTCATTCAAACCATTGGAGATTCATTGGCCGATATTGGCTTCTTTGCCTTGACCAATCACGGCATTGACCTCTCACTGATTGAGGACACATACGAGGAAGCAGAATCCTTCTTCATGCTCGATGAATCTGTTAAACGATTGTATGCAAAACCAGAGATTTCGCACCAGAGGGGTTACACAGCGTTTGGTGTTGAACATGCGAAAGACAACCCAGCACCGGACTTGAAGGAATTTTGGCAAACTGGTCGTGGGCAACAAGGTAGTGAAACGGACAATAAATATCCTATGAACATCTGGCCGAATGAGCACATTCCGAAATTTGAGGAAAAGGTCGATGACCTCTACAACCAAATGGAGGCCATCTCAAATCAACTTCTTGCAGCATGCAGTTTGTATCTTGGCAAGCAATCCGATTGGCTGCCATCAATGGCTGAAAAAGGAAATACGATCATGCGTATCATTCACTATCCGCCACTCGAATCCTCCACACCTGATGGTGCTGTTCGTTCCGCTGCGCACGAGGACATCAATTTCATCACACTCCTGATGACTGCAACTGCAGCCGGTCTCCAAGTCATGGATCATGATGGAACATGGATCGATGTTGAAGGCAATCACGAACAAATCATCGTTGATTCAGGAGATATGATTCAGAACCTCACGAATGGATTGTTCAAATCGACGACCCATCGTGTAGTCAATCCAGGAGACCCCACTCAGCGTCGATTCTCGATGCCAATGTTCGTGCATCCTCGAAACGAAATCGACTTGACACCGCTGCCAGAATTTATCGAACAGACCAGTGGTTCTGCGGACTATCCATCGATTTCGGCGGGCGATTACCTCCATCAACGTCTTGCAGAGATTGGCTTGGCATCTGAGAGTTGATTTTGATGCACATTCCAAATCTGCTTGCAAAAAAGCGGGATGGATTGGCACTCGCCCAAGATGAAATTGAATGGTTCATTCAACATCTTCATGAAATTCCAAATGAACAGATTGGCGCATTTCTGATGGCATGCCAAATCAATGGATTGGATGCTCAAGAAACAACCTACCTCACCAAAGCCATGCTCGAACAAGGAGAACGCTTACCACCACGTGATTCTGCAGTTGACAAACATTCCACAGGAGGTGTGGGCGATAAGATGAGTTTGATTCTCGCACCAGCATTGCGTGCATGTGGAGCAGTTGTGCCCATGCTTGCAGGTAGAGGTCTAGCACACACTGGAGGGACCATTGACAAATTAGAATCCATCCCTGGATTCAATACGGGTCTGTCCATCGATGAGATGACAACAAATCCGTGCTTCATATCTCGTCAAACAGCTGAAATTGCTCCAACTGATTCCATTCTCTATGCCATCCGTGATGTAACCGCAACTGTTCCTTGTATTGGATTGATTACAGCATCCATCTTATCGAAGAAAGCTGCTGAAGGCATTCAGTCGCTGGTACTTGATGTGAAATTTGGACGAGCAGCGTTTATGCAACACTCCGAAGATGCACGAAAACTCGCCAAATCCATGGTCCGTGTAGGGACTGAACTTGGAATTGAAGTCAAAGCACAACTCACACAGATGGATCATCCCATTGGCGAATGGCTTGGAAACAGTCATGAAATTGCTGAGTCCATTGCCTGTCTCAAAGGAATGGGTCCACATGATACGATGGAGTTGGTATACGCTCAAGCAAATGCATTGGGTTTTGACATTTCTGAGTCCATTCAGAACGGTTTAGCCCTTCGAGAGTTCAAGTTCATGCTCGAACGTCAAGGGGTTGAACCTGCTCTTGCTCAGCAACTCCTTGACGACCCATGGAGCGTTTTACCACGTGCACCTCAACAATACACACTTCACGCAGAACAATCTGGAGTTGTGGCCGATCTTGATGCACTCTCCATTGGCCAAGTGCTGTGTGAAGCGGGGGCTGGTCGTTCGAAGCAAGGTGAGGCTATCGACCATGGCGTAGGCATTCAGATTCACAAGCACATTGGTTCGCCTGTCGAAGTGGATGATGTCATTATGACTTTGGATGGTCCGTTTGGCATTGACATGCAACTTATCCAACGATTGAAGAATTCCATCACCATCTCCGACTATCAAGTCGCTGTTAGCTCTCGAATCCTCGAAACAGTGACAATCTCCGATTGTTCGCCGACTTGAATTGATGGAAGCCATCATAAAGGAGATGTTAGTGGCCAAACTCGCCGATTTAGCTTAGCTGGTGGAGCGTGGGACTGTTAATCCCAAGGTCGTGGGTTCGAGCCCCACAATCGGCGTAATTCAACACCCAACCAATGCAAGGTGAAACCATGGTTTCTGAAACAGTTCTCGGCGTCCTGTTCTGTTTCTTCCTTCCGCTTGCTGTTGCAGCCCGATTTTGGCATTGGTATACGTTTTTCAAACGCAGTCAAAAAATCAAAATGATCCAATCAATGCAAGACGAGCAAAACGATGACTGACGCCTCACTCCCACTCAATTGTACCAGGTGGTTTGTGGGTAATGTCGTAGACAACTCGGTTGACAGCACCCTTGACCGTGTTGGTGATTCGAGTACTGATCTTCTGCAAGATGTGATGTGGAATCTCCGAGTATCTTGCAGACATCCCATCCATGCTTCGTACTGCACGAACAACGATCGTTTCTCCATAAGCACGCACATCGCCATGGACGCCTACTGAACGAACGGGAAGAAGTGCTGCAAAGTATTGCCACGGTAATTCCATTTCTCCAGCTTCTGCACCAGCCTCGAATTCTTCCTCAACAATTGCACAAGCCTCGCGAACAACTTCGACACGTTCGGGAGTCAATTCTCCAAGTGTTCGAACGGCTAAACCTGGTCCAGGGAATGGTTGTCGCTCTGCGACAATGATATCGAGTTCACGAGCGAGTTCTCGAACTTCGTCTTTGTACAATTCACGGAGTGGTTCGACAACTTCGAGCGTCATGTCTTCTGGCAACCCGCCAACATTATGATGCGATTTGATGGTATCACGAACGCCACCACCTGACTCAATCCAGTCTGGTGCAATCGTTCCTTGTACGAGGTATTTTGCACCGCATTTCTTTTGCTCATCCTCAAAGATTCGGATAAACAATTCACCGATGACCTTGCGCTTCTGCTCAGGTTCTGTGACGCCCTTCAATGCCTCAAAGTAACGATCTGCCGCTTTGACGGTGATGAGGTTGATACCTTGCTCTGCAAGCATGGCCTCAATTTCTTCGGTCTCGTTCTTGCGCATGAAGCCTGTATCAACGTAGACGCAGTGGAGAAGGTCTCCAACAGCCTTGTTGGCAATAACAGCTGCAACAGTAGAATCTACTCCGCCTGAACACGCAATGATCGCAACATCGTCGATGGTTGCTTTCAATTGCTGAATCGATTCTTCGATAAATTCAGGCGCATCGAACATCTCAAGCCCCGCCGTTCACTTCTCGGTCCATTTGGAGAACGCGCTCAACTTGGTCGAGTTTATCTTGAACGAGGCGTTGTGCCATGTCATCGTTGACAAGTGCGAGCATTTGCACTGCGAGGTGGCCTGCATTGTCACCACGATCGACACCTACAGTTGCTGCTGGAACGCCTGGTGGCAATTGAACGATGGAAAGAAGAGAATCGTATGGAACACGACCGCCGCAAGGAACACCGATGACTGGTTTTGTTGTCAATGCTGCAACCGCACCAGGGAGTGCAGCTGCAAGACCAGCCATGGCAATGAAAACCTTGCATCCATCTTCTTCAGCTTTGTGAATGATGTCTTCAACGAATTTTGGGGAGCGGTGCGCAGATGCTACACGCAGTTGGTAGTTTACGCCAAATTTGTCAAGCACCTTTGTGCACTTTTCAGCAATCGGCATGTCAGACTTCGAGCCAAGTAAGATAGATACATCCATGTCCAATTCGCAGCGCGGGTAGTTCTTTTAGATGACCCCTCACTCTTCTTCAACCAAAAACTGCTCAAGGTCAAAAATCTGGTCTGAAAACACATCAAGATGCAGCCAACAACCATCGTCTTGAAATTCACAGTACATCACTGCGAGTTGCTGCTTTGTACGGGAAATTGCCATAAGACCGTTGCTCGGTTTTGCATTCATAACCTTCCAATGGTTCAAACGAGAAGGATTTAGTCGAAGGTAGGTTTTTGCATCCCATTCTCTACGAAATTGAACACCGAAACCTGCGGAGGTTTTCTCGGCAACCCGATACGTCGTGAAAAAGAGGCCAAAACAAAAAACGAGCGCAATCCAATGCGGAATCTGATCAACAAATACGCAAACAACAGATGCAACGAAGAGGACTACGCTGAGATGAACACCACGATGTAAAACAAGGACTCTGCGTTGAGTGAATGTTGAGAACAACGCCAATCCAAGAAGAAGATTTGAGACGAGAATCAACCAAGGTACGAATGAAGTGTGCTTGCCCGAGAGGAGCATAAGAATCGGAAATGCCATCGTTAACAGAGATCCTGCCATCGTAAAGAGTGGCGTGATCATAATGGCCTTCTCTTCGGAAGGATACCATCCGCCAACGAACAGTCCAACCATAACCCTTCCAGTTCAATCGAGTTCTTTTGTCTGTTGGATATCGGCGATGTTGTTATATTCTCGGAAAAATTTCCTATCATAATGGAGCAAGTCTATCGTTGCGACTCAGATTCTTTTTTTGCTCGTTTGGAAGAGCACAGGGATTTGCAGGTGATTCATCGCGGTCAAGAAGCCCAAGTGTATCGTGGATTGCTTCAGTTTGTTCGCCTCAGCTACCATGAAATCGGTGATGAACTCCTAGTTCGTTTTCGTCCAAGCATTACACTCATCGGATTAATGATGCTCTCATCAATATTGGTTGCCACAGCCTTTGTCGCCCCATGGTGGTGGCTACTCATCGAAATCGTTTTTCTCTCGATGGCGTTGATCATCAATTCGTCTCAATTGACATGGGAATTGCTGCAGTTCACGCAGGAACCCATTACGCTCCGAACTCACTCATCATCGAATGGATGACGCAAGCAAAGGTTGCGGGCAGCGTAGACCTCATCGACACGACGTACTGGCGTGGTCGTTGGGGCGTTGTGCAACGTCTCTGCATCGAGTTGGAGTACTTTACAGAAGTCTCTCGCAAATGTATCGAGTGTTTCTTTTGACTCCGTCTCCGTTGGTTCGATCATCATACATTCCGGGACAACGAGTGGGAAGTACACTGTTGGAGCCATGTAGCCCATATCGAGAAGACCCTTGGCGACATCCATTGCAGATATACCCAAGGCTTCCTTTGCAGGGCCGAGTGAAAGTGTGAACTCGTGCTTCGCAACAATGGTGTCTGCCCCATCGACGAAGAGGTGATCTACACCTGCAGCTTTGGCTTCTCGATGGATCGCATGCCGGAGGTAGTTGGCGTTCAAAACGGCATGTTCCGACATGGTTCGTAATTCCTTACCGTAGCGTCGATAATACGCCCAGCATCGAAGGACTGCGCCTGCATTACCGTGCCATTGTTGCACCTTTCCGATGGTGTGTTCTGGAGTGTGCCATGTGTACCAGTAATCGTCAACACACTGCTTCTTCTCCTCATCCGTAGGAGCACGGCGAGCAACAATTGGAGATGGCAAGAATGGGGCAAGGTGCTCCTTGACTCCGATCGGTCCAGACCCTGGACCGCCTCCACCGTGTGGCTGACTGAAGGTTTTGTGAAGATTGTAGTGAACGGCATCAAAGCCCATCAAACCCGGACTTGTACGACCAAGAATGGCATTGAAGTTCGCACCATCATAATACATCAATCCGCCAACTTCGTGAACGATGGATGATGCTTCTGCGATATCCTGTTCAAACAGCCCAAGTGTGTTCGGATTGGTAATCATCATTGCAGCCGTGTCATCACCAACGACAGCACGTAAAGCAGACAAATCGATGCGTCCATCTTCTTGACTCGGGATTTCAATGATTTCAAATCCAGCCATGGCGGCACTCGCAGGGTTGGTCCCGTGGGCAGAGTCAGGGACGATGACTTTGGTCCGATGGTGTTCGCCTCTGTGACGGAAGTATTCTTGGAAGCAGCGGACCGCTGTGAATTCACCTTGCGCACCAGCAACAGGTTGCAACGTCACTGCATCCATTCCAGCACAGATGGCGAGCATATCTTGCATTTCGAAATAGATTGAAAGCAATCCCTGCAACTGGTGTTCAGGCTGATGCGGATGGATGTCTGCAATTCCTGGAAGTTGGGCAACGACTTCATTGACTCGTGGATTGTGCTTCATTGTGCAGGATCCCAGTGGGTAGAACCCGGTATCGATTCCGAAGTTTCGCTTTGAAAGCCATGTGTAATGACGTACCATTTCGGGTTCAGACAAACGAGGCCAACGAGGAAGTTGTCGACGTGCCATGTTGCTTGGGACATCAAGTTCAGTGGCGGGGAGCATTGGTGCTGGTTGAGCATAGCCCTTTCCTTCTGCACCAAAGTGTTCGAACAGTCGACTCAAGCGCTCACCTCCTGCGTCCAAGCGTTGAGACATTCAACCAAGCGGTCAAGGTCTCTTTGACTCGTTTGATCGGTTACCGTGACCAACATTTGGTGCGTTTTCTCGGCGTACCAGTTGGAGACATCGAAACCGCCGACGACCCCATTCGCCTCAAGATAAGCCAGACATGCTGAAGTCGAAGCAGGTAATTCGACAACGAACTCGTTGAAGTGGGACTGGCCGTCATAAGGAAGTGTCAAACCTTCTACGCCAGCAAGTTGGCGTTTGAGCTGTGTGCAGGCCGCCATGTTTCGAACGGCGAGTTGTTCAAGTCCCTCCGGACCAAGAAGCGACATGTGCATGGCACCCATGAGCGCAATGAGCGTCTCGTTTGTGCAGATGTTGGATGTTGCACGATGACGTCGAATGTGTTGTTCACGTGTTGAGAGCGTCAGGCAATAGGCCTCCTTACCGTCAACGTCAATGCTTCGGCCAACGATTCGACCTGGCATGAGTCGAAGATAGGGCTGCGTGCAGCCAAAAATGCCGTACAGTGGACCTCCACCAGTGATTGGGCTTCCAAGAGGTTGTCCTTCTCCGATGACGATATCCGCACCGTAATTGCCAGGCGCTTCCAGCAATCCAAGCGATACGGGCTGAACACCGACAATCAGTGCAGTCGCCTCTCCAATGATTTCTTTCAAGGAGGGATAGCCGCCGTCGATGATACCGAGTGGATTGGGTTGTTCAACATAGACTGCACACGAACCACGTGCTCGCTGAACATCCTCTAGATTGATGCAACCATTCTCATCGTGACGAAGCATCTCTACGTTGATGCCCGCCCCTTGGCAGTAATTGTGGATGACAGAGACACGGTCTGGAGGCGTCAATTCAGAGATGTAGACCGTATCCTTCTGCTCAGCCTTACGGTTATGAACTCGAACAGCACAGGTCAATGCTTCAGCAGCTGCTGTTGATCCGTCGTATAGTGAAAGATTGGTAATGGGCATAGCAATGAGTTCTGAGATAAGCGACTGGAACTCCCACATGGCTTGTAGCATACCTTGGGAGACTTCCGGTTGGTATGGAGTGTACGACGTTAAGAATTCACCACGTGTGACGAGTTGGAAAACACACGATGGTACGAAGTTTCGATACAGTCCTGCCCCGAGGAACGAAGGCTGGCCACCCAGTGCGAGATTCGCACCGAGCAGTCGCTTTGCGTCAGCAAGTAACTCCTCTTCGCTTTGAGCATCAGGCAACGGTAAGTCGCCAACCATTCGCACCGATTCAGGCACATCTGCAAACAGTGCATCGATGGACGCAACGCCCATCTCCTTCAGCATTTCTTCTTCACGTCCAAGATTTGGTAATTGGTCAACCATGCGACTCGCCTCCTCAGGCAATCGTAACCAATCGCGTAGCGCTCATAATGTTCGTCATTGAACCGTCAAGAAACGTTGGCCGTCTATACAAAAGGCGGCCGAATAATAACAGCCTTGACGGACGAACGTGGACTTGCCGCAATCAGTACTTCATCGCCTTCGGATACACCCGAAATGTAGCCGATTCCGATACCCGTGTTTCCAAGTGATGGAGAAGGCGCTCCTGATGTTAACTGACCGATCTTTGTACCATCGAGGGAGAGGACATCTTTGCCTGGTCTCGGCAATGGTCCACGTTCGAGATACTTGATTCCCCACCAGCGAGCATCATCGATTGCGTGAGATAATACACGATGACGTCCCGTAAACTCATGCTCCGTATCGAGGCCAAACGGTACGTTCGTTTCCCATGAATCTCGGGCGAGGAAGGTATGGGTTCCATCATCGAGTTGAGGCCACATGAAATCAACACCGGACAAGAGGTATCCTTTCTCGAGGCGCAGAGTGTCGCGCGCGCCGAGTCCAACAGGGGTGGCGCCAGCATCGATGAGGGCACGCCACACTGCAGCGACCTGCTCGTTGGGGACAAAAATCTCGTAACCGGCCTCACCAGTGTAGCCAGTTCCTTGAATCCACCCCGTCACACCAAGTTGGTTTTCTGTGAATTCACGCCACTTAAAGCGGCCCACATGTTGTCCTTCGCCCATTGCAGCATCCAGGTACGCCTTGCTTTTCGGTCCTTGAAGAGCGATGATCGATGTTTGTGGAGAGAGATTTTCAATCGTAATTCCAGATTCAGTGGGTAAAAATCCTTGGAACCAATCCCACATGACATCGATCATCGAGGCATTCGGAACACCAAGAATCTCGGTCTCAGATACTACAGCGAAAATCATGTCATCGATAATGAAACCCTCTTTGTCGAGAAAAT
>JAAZUV010000120.1 GCA_018623995.1 Methanobacteriota archaeon | reverse complement strand
GTTGTTGAAGGTGAAGTCGTCGAATGGATGGTCGCCGTTGGTGATACCGTCAAGGAAGACGATCCTATTCTTTCGGTCATGACCGACAAGGCCACCGTCGAAATCCCTGCACCATGCGACGGAACAGTCACAAAAATCATCGGAGAAGCAGGCGACATCCTACCAGTCGGCGTCGTATGCATTGAATTCGAAGTCGATGGCGACGGAAATGCATCAGCAAGCGAACCTGAACCTGCTGCACCAGCCGTTGAAGAGACTCCTGAGCCCGCAGCAGAGCCAGAACCAGCACCTGCTCCAGCGCCTGAACCAACATCTGCGCCAGCACCAGTTGCCACAGCAGGACCAGTCGTAGAACGTGCACCAGGAACCAAGCCACTTGCCGCTCCTGCTGTTCGACAGCGAGCTCGCGATGCGGGTGTCGATTTGTATCATGTTGCAGGATCAGGTCCTGCAGGAAGAATCACACATGCTGACCTTGATGTTCATCTCAGCGGAGGTGCATCCCGTGCCACTGCATCCATGCCTATGGGTAGTTCTGCGAAGGTAGCCAAGACTGGAACCGAGGAGATCAAGGTCATCGGATTGCGAAGAAAGATTGCTGATTCAATGATGGCATCCTACAGCACCATTCCTCACTTTTCCTACTTCGAAGAAGTCGATGTTACCGAACTTGAATCGCTACGACAACACCTCAATGCAACTCGACCAGAGGGTGCACCAAAACTCACCTACCTACCGTTCATCATGCTCGCTCTCGTCAAGGGTCTTGGACAACGACCAGAGTGCAACGCACTGTTTGATGACGAAGCTGGTGTCGTCACACGACACGAAGCCATTCACTTGGGCATTGCAACACAAACCGACCGTGGGCTCTACGTCCCAGTTGTCAAACATGTTGAAGCCATGGACATTTGGTCCGCTGCGGCAGAAATGGGTCGTGTCACTCAAGCAACACGAGACGGTAAGGCAGGGGTTGACGAACTGAGTGGTTCGACGTTCACCATCACAAGCCTTGGTCGAATGGGCGGTCTAGGAGCAACACCAATCATCAACAAGCCAGAAGTTGGAATCCTTGGTGTTCACAACGCCAAGGACCGTGCTGTCGTTATCGATGGACGAGTTGAAGTTCGTCGAATCATGAACCTCTCCTCTTCATGGGACCACCGTGTTGTGGACGGGCATGACGGTGCAAGTCTCGTTCAACTGCTCAAGTCGATGCTGGAGCACCCAGCAACCATCTTCATGTGAGGTGTTTGAATGAAGACACGCAATTGCAAAGTTTTGGTTATTGGAGCAGGTCCTGGCGGATATGTCGCTGCCATTCGTGCTGGTCAACTCGGAATGGATACCGTCATCGTTGAAGGGCAACGAGCCGGTGGAACCTGTTTGATTCGTGGATGCATACCTTCGAAAGCACTCATTCATGCAGCACATTCGTTTCACAAACTCGCAGACCATGCGAAGGAAGGAGGTCATATGGGCATCAGTATCCCCGGCCCCGCTGAACTCAAAATGGCAGATACTGTGGCTTGGAAAGACGGTATCGTCGATCGACTCAACAAAGGTGTTGAAGCTTTGCTCAAGAACGCGGGAGTTGAACTCATCAATGGATGGGCTGAATTCCAAGATGCAAAGACCGTCAAGATCGGTAAAGGCAAAGACGCACTCCTCATTCAAGCAGAGAACGTTATTCTTGCGAACGGTTCGATTCCAATCGAACTCCCATTCATGAAGTACGGTGAACATGTCATCTCTTCCAAAGAAGCACTCTCGCTCCAAGAACTACCAAAGCGAATTGCTGTCGTTGGAGGCGGTTACATCGGTCTCGAACTTGGCATCACCTTCCGTATGCTCGGAAGTGAAGTCACTGTTGTTGAAGCCATGGATTCGGTCCTACCAATTTTCGACAAGGAACTTCGACGTCCGCTCGAAATTGCGATTAAAAAGCAGAAGATTGCGGTCCATACCAAGGTCTTCGCCAAGGGCATTGAAGAGAACAAGGACGGAAGTGTCGATCTCCTCTACACGCCAAAAGACGCAGAGGAGGGCACGGAACCCGAACGACTCACCGTCGACAAAGTTCTCGTGACTGTTGGACGAAGACCAATGAGCGCTGCACTCGCACCTACAGGTGTTGCTCTCGATGAGCGAGGATTCGTCAAAGTCAACAACAAGTGTGAAACCAACATGAAGGGTGTTTACGCTATTGGAGATGTTTGCGACTTGGGCGAAATGCTTGCACACGTTGCTTCTTTCCAAGGTGAAATGGTTGCTGAGATTCTTGCTGGTCACAACCGAGCATATGAGCCTGCAGCAGTTCCTGCGATTGTCTTCACAGAACCTGAAGTTGTCTCCGTTGGTCTTTCACCGGAAGAGGCAAAGGCTGCTGGACATCCGGTCATTACTGGTAAATTCCCACTTGCTGCAAACGGTCGTGCACTGACGCAAGAAGCTGAGAAAACTGCAGGATTCATTCGTGTCACAGCCCGAGAAGACGATCACCGAATTCTCGGAATCCAAGGTGTTGGAACCCATATCAGTGAACTCGTCGGAGAATGGACACTTGCCATCGAAATGGGTGCACTTCTTGAGGATATTGCACACACCATCCACGCTCACCCAACCATGACGGAAATGACGCATGAAGGTGTTCTCGCAACCCTTGGGCATGCGATTCACTCGATGTGAGTTGTGTACATACTCTACACGGCGGGGTAGGAAACGTCCTTGCTCTTAGAATCGTTAACAAATTGTTGTATAGTCTTGGCCATTCCATAACCTGAGGCTGACGTACGTATGTCCGATTTGTTGGTACAATTGGAAGCGCTTGCTACAGGCATGCGCACCGATTCCAACCACGTAGATGTGGATAAAATGCATGGCAAAATTTGCCTACTATCACTCAAATTCGATTCGAACAACATCGATGTTGCAAAGCAACTCACGACCGAGGGTATGAGTTTGCTGGAACGAGTTGCATTCATCAAAGAGTTGAGCAAAACAGTCGGCGCCGAGATTTTCGAATTTTCAACATGTAACAGGGTCCTTTTCGTCGGCTTCGATGTAACTCCAACAACCCTTGCAGCCGGTATTTCAAACATGACCAAACTCGAAGACATCCCATTCCAGACGATGACAGGATCTGATGCTTGGAGGCATCTCGTAAAAATCTGCAGCGGATTGGACTCCTTCATTGTCGGCGAATTGCAGGTCATGTCACAACTCCGCTCATCCATCAATATTCACAGAGACTATGATCTCATTCGTACATTCAATCTTGGTTTCTTTGAACACATTATTTCGGCAACTCGTATCATTCGCAAGGAACTGGGCTATACGAGCTCCACCGAATCGATGCTCAATCTAGCAACAAACTCGCTCGAGCATATTCTGTTGCAAAAAGGGGATGTGCAGTCCGTTGTTTTGGGCTTTGGCGATATGGGGATCAAAGCCGTTGAAACACTCCAAATCTTGGGTCAAACCAACATTGTAGTAGTCTCACGGAACCCTTCCGAATCTGCCAAACGTGATCCTTCAAAAGCAGAACGATGTACAATGATTTCATACAGTAAAATGAATGAGGCACCTGTAAAAGCAGATATCGTCATTTCAACAATGCGGTGTTCAACTCCGGCCTACAATGAAAACAATCCGCTTCCGATTTCAGGTCAGGCGACAATCCTCGATTTCTCATGGCCACCATCCATCGCAGAGGATGGAGTTTCTCCGGAGCATGTTCTGCTCGGAATGAAGCACTGGATTCAAGTCGCACGTAACATCGACCATTCTGAATACACAAAACTGATGCAGAAAGGAAACAAACTCATCGATAAGATTCAGGACCGTTACACGGAGGCTCTCACGAACAAAAATAAGGCCAAGTTCCGAGCATTCATCTATGGTTACATGGAGAATCTTTCTGAATCTTGGGAGATTTCCTCATCTGCAAATGAGAAAGAAATTCCACAGCTTGGGGCATTCGCTCGAGAGATTGCAACTTGGATTTGCCAACAGAACAGTTCGTTCTACCTCTCTGAATTAACAAACTACGTCAACAGTACGAACCGTAGTTTGAACAGCAACCTATTGGCAGAAGTATCACAGGATGTTGAAACATCCATCCGCACGTTGGCAACCGTTGCTTGAATTGGAGGAAATATGCCGATTCGTATTGGAACCCGCTCATCCAACCTTGCAATGTGGCAAGCAAGAACCGTTGCTTCCGCACTCAATGAGGCAGGCATAGAGACAGAAATCGTCCAATTCAAGTCCATGGGCGATCGAAGTTTGGGAGGAAATTTGTCAGCGACTGTTGGCCAGTTCATCCATCTTATCGACCAAAAACTGAACCAGGGGCTCATCGATATTGCCGTTCATTCCAGTAAGGATGTTCCCACCACACCGAATGACGCCATCGCAAACTTAGCCTACATGGAACGTGATGCGACAAACGACCTCATCCTTTTCAAACGGCAAAACGACGATGCATCGCTGTACGATGTCCTCGACAGCGAAGCCAGCATGTCACTTTCAAGCCTACTCGATCGGATTGAGCATGGCTCTACGTTTGGAACAGTCTCTGGTCGCCGACAATCCCTCCTCTTGAGTCGACGACCGGATCTTATCCCACTCTCAGTCCGTGGGCATGTAGAGACTAGAATTGAACGTCTAATTGAAGGTAGAGTAGATGCATTGATTTTAGCCGAGGCCGGCATACGTAGGCTACGAACAACAGGTCTGCTCGATGAGCAGAATGAACATCTCACTGCATGTCGGATTTCCTCAGAAGATTGGCCCACTGCCCCCGGTCAAGGAACGGTCTGTATACATTGCAAAACGGAGCGATTCGAGGAGTTGAGCGAATTGAGAAGTATCCTCAACCATCCACAGACAGAAGCAGATGTCACTCGTGAGCGTAGCATACTCGATATGTCTGTGGATGGTTGAGGATACTTCTCAATTCGCTCAACTCCTCG
>JAAZUV010000119.1 GCA_018623995.1 Methanobacteriota archaeon | reverse complement strand
CTGAACCACTCGAGAACGGTTGATCCGAAAGCGATGTCTTGTTCTTTATCGAACTGAATTTCAGCGGTGAAGACGCCAATACCATCGCCCTGATACACGCGAACGGGGTGGCGAGGAACCTCGTTTTGGATTAAAGCAACAGCCGGAAAATTCTCATCCATGACCGTCCCAAGTTGCGTGAGGTTGAGCGACTCAATGATGTGAGATGCAGCGATAACGCCGACCATCCCTGCTGTGGTAAATCCACAGATTGCAACACCGCCCGTAGTTGGGTCAACACCAGAACGTAGAACCAAATCGTACGTCCCGAATTGCTGTTTCATACTCAGGCCTCGTCTCGCTGGTTGACTCGTGTTTGAAAAATATCTCGTTGCTCATTCGTTGTACTCGGACCAGTCTTCTGCACCTTCTTCTCGGTACCACCATGTGCCAACTTCGTCCTCGTACCATTCGGTTCCATATTCGTCCACAGAGATTCCATCGTCTTCTTCTGTGTCTTCGGTTGATTCCTCTTCTTCAACTTCTGGCTCCTCTTCGATTGTGTCTGCATTAGAGGCTGTAACTTCTGAAATCAATGAGTCGCCAGGGCGTTCTATGATCTCAGGCTCAGCGGAAATGGCTTTGTCATCAAACTCATCCAATGGTTTGCCTGCAGGGATTTCGACTGGTTCATCTTCCTCTTCAACGAACTCATCCTGCTCTTCATAGAAGGCCTCATCATCAAAGTCAGCTGAAGCTTTGCGGTAAAGAACAAATCCAACTGAAGCAAGAACAAGAACGCCCGCGCCAATTCCACCGATGACAATAATATTGGAAGAACTCTTTTCCTCCCCATCTGGGTTCGTTTGGACCTCAACGAAGAGATCGGCAGTCCAGGTGACGACATCATTCTCGACAACAGACTCTAGGTTTGCGTAATCCCGAGACTTCGTCAGAACTTGAATCGTAAACTGATTTTCAACTCCTGCATCGTTTTGTCGAGCCCAAAGCGGGTCCTCGTATTTTGGAACGAAAGATACTGTCTCAGTTCCATTTGCAGCGATACTGACCATACCTGGCTTCTTGAACAGGGAAGGGAATTCAGTTACAGAGACCTCAACTTCAACAGCGAATGGGTTTGGGTTTTCAACCAGACAATCGATCGGATCATCGGCAGCCTGCTTGTTCGTTAGAATGGTTGCACTTTCACAGGCAATGGTGACGGGTTGAATCGATGTTGGAACCCATTCAGTCACCGTTTCGTTTGTTTGATTCTCCTGCACCGGAACGACGTATTCGTTCAGAGAAACTGAGAACGATGTTGTTCCGAACATGAGGCGCCCTCCAGCATCGACAGTGAAATCGATACGAGAGATGTTCGCAAACGATGAAACAATGCGAATCTTTCCAGTTGAGATGGTTTCAGTACCGCTCATTGTAGCGTTTTCTGATGTACCATCAAACGCATCCCAGAGGATTGTCGTACCTTCGAGCGATGCTTGGTGGGCTGCATTGACGGAGTCGATGGCAGTTAGAGTGATGTTGATGTCGATTGCATCATTCGCATCCATATCAACAGAAGTCAGGGGCCCAGCAAGGTCGACCGTTATGGCCGTCCCCATCGATGCAGATGCCGTAGCAGAGGCATACGGCTGTGTATCAACGACCTCGATTGCTTGCATTGAAACGTCGATACTCACAACACCATCTGAAATTGCAGAATAATCGAGCAGGGATTGTGGGATGCTGCTATCATGAAGATCCTCAACATCAATTGGAGCCCATTGGCCATTGCTGTCGCTTTGACCATTCAACGTGAACGAATCGGAACCATACGTTATGACCATCTCGAGTTCTGCGTTTTCAATCGCCACTTCTTGTTGCATGTCATCGAGGTAGTATGCATACAGGCTAACCGATAAAGGACTGTTTGATTCGAGAACGTTTTCGCTCACCCCCACTGGTCCTGAAGATACCGTAAGTTCCAGTTGGCTGTTGATGTAGGTGTTGTTGAACGAGGTCGTTGGCCCAGCAACTGGGAGTGGTAACGTTGCATTATCGTAGCCATCGATTGCTGCGATGGCAACCCAATATTGCTGGCCGTCTTGAATTGCCATGGATGCGGTTGACCCGGATGCATCAACGTATTCACTGGTGGAGGAAATCTCGGCCTCGGTGACTGAGGACGAGACGGTTGCTACTGCTTGATAGGTAACGCCATCGATAACGTAGCCCTTCGCTGGCGTCAACTCGTTGTTGAGACCTGTGGCATCCATATCTGAATCTGCTACATAGACCCTGTATTCCACAACATTGGAATCCGTGCTCGCATCCCACATTACTTTCATCGGAGCAGAAGCAGTTTCCATATCAAGATCAAACAGTTGGACATTTGTCACTGCTGCAGGAGCAGGTGGATTTGGAATGGTGACTTCCAATGCCTGGGACAGGTTACTTACAATTCCAAACGAGTGAATAGATCGAACGATGTAACCGTACGTCGAACCAACATCTACGTTCGAATCTGTGAACGTGTTTTGACCTACAACAACCTCGTAAGGCGAAGTGTAATCATAACCAGCAGTTGGTGACATCCTGAACACTTGGAACTCTTGAAGATCATTTCCAAACTCTGAAATCGCTTGCCATTCAATGGTTACACTCGATTCTGTGAGCGATTGAACCGATAAGAGTGGCGTAGGAGGGAGTGCTAGATTTGGAGCTCCAAGCGTGTAGTTCATGCTCAAATATGTGGCATCAAACTGACCGGGTTTTGTCGTTTCAACTGGGAGTGTAACAGTAAACGTTCCAGATCCGGGCAACATCTGTTGGTTGAGCGAGTTGCTCAATGAACCAATGGTCCCAGCACTCGTCGTGACTGCGAATTCGATGTCATAAGCGATATCCAAATCGGTGAAGTTCGCTGTGCCGTTTGAATTGCTGGAGAGCGACATGAGATTGTTCACCATTTCGATACCATAGCCGTCCGAAATACCAGGATAAGCTGGAAGGAAGGGCGAAATAGAGTCACGAATGATGTCATTCCCATCGATCATTGTCAAAACACCGATGTGAGAGAGAGTTGTGCTTGAGTAGCCTTCAGCCCAAATGTCGTCGTCACCATCAACATCGGTATCGAGTGAGACATTGTGCCATGCACCAATGAAAACACCTTGCAAGCCCTCTCCTGCTAGTACGAATTGGTCCATAAGGCCGTCATGGTCAATATCAGAAAACTGGATATCTCTGGGAACGGAGTATGGTGTCAATGGGGAGTTGCTTGGAGAACCAAGTCCAGATGCAGTAATTGGCCGGAATCCAATGTTTCCTTCAATGGTTGAAGGATTCCCGTCTCCGAATTGTGTGTTTGGAATGAGAAGTGAAGGGTTTCCATCGTTGTTGAAATCGGCTACTGTTGCATTCATTGGATTCAGAACGTCTAGAATCTGAACCTGGTTCCAAGACGATTGATTGTTGACAATAATGACGGATTCTGTTTGCTTTGCAGTCAAGAAATCGATGTCTCCATCGCCGTCGAAATCGCCTGCAACCGATTCTGCTGTGAGATTTCTGAATTTCTGAATGTTTGAATTGAGTTGCCTTGTTGCTGCATCGTAGGTAATTTCTGTTGCGTCGTTCCATGCATCGGAGACAATGATGACATTTTCTCCGCGATCAAAGAAATCTCCAACTCGAAGACTGCGCATACTTGTGCGTCCTTGTCCGAAATTCCAACGGTATACTGGGATGTCATCATCTTGACGAACAACGTCGGTCGAGCCATTGAACAAGGTTAAGGAAACAAGTCCTTGTCCTGAAAAGCCGTGTATGGTGACAAAGTCGGGGTAGTTATCGCCGTTCATGTCAGCAACCTGAACATCGATTGGGCTACTTGTAATATTGACGCTGAACGACGGATCGTATGCCATGGTTGTGGTGTTGTAGTAATGGATGCACATCATCGCACTACCGGTTGAAAAAGTGACAACGTCGTCATAGGAATCGTTGTTCATATCAGCGATTCGCATTTGATCTGAATTGATGCACGTTGAAGTCCATGCCGAAAGATTGTACTGCATCGTCGTCTGATTGCTCTCAACCACAGCGAATGCTGTGTTCACGCCAGTTGTCGAATTTGCTGTGGAGAAGACGAACGCATCCGTCATGCCATCGCCGTTGGACTCACCCAACATCATGTGTTGAACCGCCCCTACTGAGACATATTGGGCATCAATCTGTGGCGAATATGTGATGTTTGCTTGACTTGACTGAATGGTGGCATTTTTCGGGAGTAAAATCGGGGAAGGCATGCTCGAACTGTTGTTCAGTTGTACAAGATCAAATGTCGAACCTGATTGGAATGTATTTTGATGGGCTAAATCACCATATCCTGCTCCTGAGTAGGTCCATATGACGTCACCTGTACTGCTGTTGATCCAAACGCTTCCAGGCGTATTCGCAGCCGATTGGCCTTCAATCACGAACGAGGCGTCTTGGAACGTCACGTTTCGCTCAAGGTCCAATTGGAGAGCTGTAGAGGTGTTGTTTCCATCGGATGTTACCGTTATGGAATTCGCACCACCAGCAAATGTACTCACTTGAGTCGTTCCACTCGCAAATGATTGTGGAACAAAAAGGACTGGGGTGAGAAACAGCGCTACGAGAATAAGCGTTTTTTTGTTGACTCGTGATTCTTGCATGAGGGCACCTATGCAAGGACAGCACTGACCTCTACTTCAAATCGATGACTGGATTCGAGTTATACCTCAAATTTCCATTCAAGGCTTCATTTTCCAATCACTGGTGATTATACAAACATTATCAATGAGGGCATCTTTAGATGAACTGTTTACCATGGTTACACAATCGAGGTTTACGGTCACCGCGGGTGACTTGGAAATCGATCTCAGCGGAGCTACCGTCGAGGTCGATGCGCGTCTCATTCAGATGCGTCATGATGATACATGGTCCATCGTTCTTGAACGACTTCGAGACGCTCGTGATG
>JAAZUV010000020.1 GCA_018623995.1 Methanobacteriota archaeon | reverse complement strand
CATGAGGTAAGTGATGCTTGCAAAAGCAGACCATCTGAGCCCAACGATGCTGCAGCCTCGGCGATGGTTTCCGTGTACTCTTCGAGATCGATGGTTGCATTCCGTACCACAGTTGGTGTGAACCGACGCTCCATCCCCATCCGAATCCTGTCTGGAAGGTTGTGTGCTTCATCAACAATGACAATAATATCGGAGAGATCAACTTCCATTGCATTGAGCGAGGCTTCTCGAACAGCATCAACGAAGAGATGGTTGTAATCGCCGACGAACACATCCGCTGAGGACACGGCTTCTCGTGCAGCCTTCCATGGACATGTTAGTGTAGGAACGCCGTGTTCAGAATGCGTTTGCGCCATTTGGACCAACTCATCAACATGCAATGGGTCGGAGAGAATTCTCTGACGCAGTCCTGGTGCTTGGGTAAGGTAAGGTTTGCATGTACGCTGCGATCGTGCTTGGCTGCACAGAAGGGAAAACAACGGTGGTGACTCTTTCGCAAATGGTTGGACACACATGCTCGATTGTCCAACCATATCGACCAAACGTACCTTCTCCTGAGGAGGTCGTCGTGCGTTGATTCGACGAACCGTATCGACAACAATCTTGTGTTGGCTCTGTCGAGAGGTCAAGAAAAAGATGGTACGTGGGCCGTTGGCTGTCCGAGCAGCATCGATGGCCGCTGCTAACGCTGCTGCTGTTTTCCCGATACCTGTTGGTGCAGCAGCGAGATGATGTCCACCTTGTTGGAGTGCTTTGAGGCAATCTTGAATCATCTCGAGTTGGCCTGGTCGAGCCTCTTCGTGTGCAAGGTAGCGAATATCTTCCGAAATTGCGGAGGATTCTTCGCCTGACATAATGAGAGAACAATGACGACCCCTCTAAAGGATTCGTGTCGAAAGCATTCGCTGATTGTTGTCAAGTGTGCCGTGGAGTGGGGGCCGCGACACGTGTGGGGTTTCCACCGTCAAGAGACAGGTGTGGAATCAGAGTCCCCCTGTCCGTCATCCAGGGGGCTGTGGGGGTTGTGGTGTTGGGGGCCACGGTGGTCACGCTGTGCACGACGGGCACGTATCCGCAAGGTAGCTAGGCCGTGCAGGTTTGACCGGTCCTGCACAGCATTGAAGGTGGCCTTCGGAAGCGTGTTGTCTTCTTCGTGCCAGATCATCCCCATCCCCTCTCTGCTCTCACCGCTTTCATTCGTGGTATTCCTTGCTTGGTTGTGTCATATCAACTGCGTTGGCTACGACATTATCGAGTTCATTTTGGATTCCTTTGGCTTCTGCCAATTTCTTTTGAGTGTAAAGAACCAAGCCTTCAGAGGCGGCTTGCTCATGGGAGACACCATACAACTCGTACAATGAAGCGAGATGGCGTTCCATCTGTCGGCCGATTGGAACACGGACACTCTTCATTCCTGGGAGCTTGGCTTGTCCGTGGAGTAATTGTTGGATTGCGAGTCGAATGACATCTGATCGGTTGTTCAAACCGTCTTGTCCAACGAGCATGTCCAGTCCTTGCATTGTGTCATCATCAAGTCGAATTGATGTGAGTGTGCTTTGACCGCTCATTTCGGTTCCTCCTAAACACATGTAGAACAAAGTAGTACTTAAAGTAATACGTTTGTGATACATTATGTAATACACATGGAAAACAATGGTTAAGTTCAAACCCCGTGCCTCAGTGCAACGTTTATGCTCGCAGATACCACCGCAAACCGACTTTACCTACAACTGGTCGAGACCGCTCTCGAAGATTCAATTGTCACGGATGATGAAGCGGCAATTCTCCGAGTTCTCGGTGCCACGCTCGGTGTCCAACCAAGCGATACTGCCCTCTGTCTATCCATCGCTCGTGGAGAGGAACTGAACCCATTTGGCGAGATGGAAGACGTTGAACTGGCCATGGGAACTGTATCGACCTATCAATCGGCTTTGATTGCAGCTCTCGATGATGAGGTCATCACAGAGGATGAATGGGCATTGCTCGACCATCTTCGTCGGTTGCTCTCCATCCAACCCGATCAACATGCCATGATTGAGGAAGCCATCCATGCCATGGCTGAAGTCGATGAACAAGGTCAGAGGCGCATTGAACGACTTGAGCGATTCATGACCGTCTGTCCTCTGTGACCCTTTTGAAACGGCATTTGGGCTACCCATTCAATGACAACCATTAGAAACACTTTGAGGGTCGAGAGGCTCAAGGTGGAAACCCCTTATGCAAATTGTCAAAGAAATCTATGATGCAGTTGTCGCCCGTGATCCTGAACAACCTGAATTCCATCAGGCAGTGTGGGAGGTCCTCGAAAGTCTAGGTCCTGCTTTGGAACGTCACCCAGAATACGTTGACATCGTTAAGCGCGTTGTTGAGCCAGAGCGCCTGATTCATTTCCGAGTCCCCTGGGTCGATGATAATGGAAACGAGCACGTTAACCGTGGGTTCCGAATCCAATTCAACGGTGCAATTGGTCCATACAAAGGTGGACTTCGATTCCACCCATCCGTTAACGCTTCAATTCTCAAGTTCCTAGCGTTTGAGCAGATTTTCAAGAACAGCCTCACCGGTCTTCCAATGGGCGGTGGAAAAGGTGGTTCAGACTTTGACCCAAAGGGTAAGAGCGATGCTGAAGTCATGCGCTTCTGCCAATCCTTCATGATGGAACTCTGGCGCCACATTGGCCAAGATTGCGACGTTCCTGCCGGTGACATCGGTGTCGGTGGTCGAGAGATTGGTTACATGTACGGAATGTACCGCAAACTCCGCAATGAGTTCCAAGCTGGTGTTCTCACTGGAAAAGGACTCTCATACGGTGGTTCATTGATTCGACCAGAAGCAACAGGATACGGCCTTGTTTACTTCGCTCGTGAGATGCTCGCTGCTCAAGGTGAATCCTTTGAAGGAAAGCTTGTTTCGATTTCAGGTTCTGGAAACGTTGCTCAGTTCGCTTGTGAGAAGGTCCTCGATCTTGGTGGCAAGCCTGTTACAATGTCCGACTCGAGTGGATTCATCCACGACCCTGCTGGTATCGACCGAGAAAAGTTGGCTTGGATTATGGATCTCAAGAACAACCGCCGTGGACGTATCTCTGAGTATGCTGCAAACTTTGACGGTGTAACCTTCACCGCATCCGCACCAGAACCAACGCCAAACGGTCTTTGGGGAATCAACGTTGATGTTGCCCTACCATGTGCAACACAGAACGAACTCAACGGTGCTGAAGCACAAATGCTCGTTGACAACAACGTCATGGCTGTTGCAGAAGGTGCGAACATGCCTTGTACGCCAGAAGCAGTTGAAGTCTTCCAGAAGAACAGTGTCCTCTTCGCCCCAGGAAAGGCGAGCAATGCAGGTGGTGTTGCAACCTCTGGACTTGAAATGAGCCAAAACTCACTCCGTCTCGCATGGACTCGTGAAGAAGTCGATGCTCGACTTGATGCCATCATGGTCGGTATCCACAAGGCTGCTTATGAGACAGCCAAGGAATACGGTCGAGATGGCGACTACGTCTTTGGTGCAAACGTTGCAGGCTTCCTCAAGATCGCTGAGGCTATGCAAGCACAAGGTGTTGTTTGATTTCAAAGGCTAAATGCCGAAGCAAACATACCGAATGCAAAGAACAGTCCAATGACTGTCAAAATCGCTCCAAGCACGATGTTGGTAATGGCCCAACCTGTTCCTTGTCCATAGGACTGATTGTGCTCCATCATGTTGTAATAGAAGACAATCTCGCACACGAAAGCAGCGTTGTAGAACATACAACACGTTCCATAGCCCAATTCGAACACCGTTTCGGTACCATTGTCAAAGGCAAATAATGTTGAAACAATGTAGATCAGTGTTCCCACACCAATGAGCACGTAACTCCAGATTCGAATAGGATGCTTGAATTTCGGCATTTGGATGTACATGATGTTCTGTTGCATGATTGGTTGAACCGGTTGAGCACCATAGGGCATTCCAGCCTGTTGTCCAGCATTGATTGCTACGGATTGTGGTGTTTGGATTTCTCCAACAATCTGGTTGTTCTGGTCTCCTTGCATACCGGTGTCTATTCATCGGTCCCAATTAATGACTTCGCCGATTGAGATGTGAGATGCTTGTACCACTCAGGTGACAGATTCACCTACTTCGAAAACATTGACGCGCAACTCTTGGGTCGTGTGCCCTCCATCAGGAAGATAGATCGAATAGTAAGCAGTTACACCACGATCGAAAATCCATTGTGGGCCACAACTTGTACCTGCTCCGTTACCGGTTCCAGTTCCACCATCGGCGATAACGAAGTATCGCTTTCCGGAGATTAATTCAGTTGGAAGCGTAATGTCCTCACCTACTTCCCATAATGTTACACCACCGGGAGCAGATGCAACGGGGTCACCAAAGTAACCCATTCTACGGAAAATCTGGTCATTGTGTTCGCACCACAATACCCAACCGACTTCATCGGTTTGGACGTTCTTTCCAAGACTTTGATATTCAATCATGAGGAGATAATCATCGTAGGCATCATCCACCCAGCCACCAACAAAGATAATCTGTGTGTGGGCTTCATTGGTTGCAACAGAAACCGTTGATTCAGCTCCTTGTGCAATTCGCTCGAGTTGATTGATCATCACGAACATCGATGTAGAAACTGCGATGAGAATTCCAATGAAGACAATCATCGCACCGATGCCGACTTGGGCAAACGTATCATTCTGTTCCTCCATAGCAATCAACTCATCAAATCGTAACCAGGCGTTACATCGTTTGGAACATAGAAATCAAGTTCAGTCGTTCTTCCCTTCTCAACTGCGATGACCAATGTCGCATGCATGTCTTCGACCAGGTCACAGTCACCATTCCCGTTTGGACTGGTCAAGTCAATGAGAACGTGATAGTAGGTCTGAGGATTAAACGCATCGAGATAGGTCGCATCATCTGCGTTTCCGTTCAAATCTGTTGCAACATCAAAATTGCCGCTTGAATACACAAGCGTATGTGCAGAGTTTGTCTGCGGAGGTCCTGTATCGTTAATATCGCACATCATGGCCCATTTCACGTTCGTATCTGGAATGGCTTCGCTTGCAAATGGGAACTTGAACATCACATAGAGGCGATCGTTGGTGTTTCCAGTTGAATCATACTCTTCAACCTCAAAGACCAGGACCATCGGTACTGAATTGAGAGTTTCTGATTGTTCCACACTTTGGGTTCTTGATTCCATGAACGCTTGTTCAATCATCATCAGTGCCATACCTGCTACAATCGCAGAAAAGAGGAGAATCATGATCATGCTGATCATGGCACTCAAGGCGAATTCAGCGACATTGTCGTGCTGAAGCCTCTCTTCCATGCTTATTCATGCATGGTCGAGAATCTAAATGCTTGCCTATGACTTGTCCATTTACTGGGATTGTTCGTATGCAATCCACTGATTCGCCTGCGGATCGAGGTAGAACAAGGAACCGTCTTCTTGGCGTAGCCATCGAACACCGTTTTCTTCCCATTCCTGGCCGCCAGTTTCCGCACCAGTACTCTCGTTCGAGGCTTGTTGTTCAAGCATTTGTGTCTCCATTTGTCCTTGGACAACTGGTTCCTGCGAGAATGGACTGACCTTTTCGACGCCAAGTGCACTGTTTCGTCGCATGACGCCAAGACCTGCAAGTGCACCAAGCACGAGAATTGCTACGAGCGTGTAGATGAGGGCTCCTCCGCCACCGCTTTCAGCTTCTGCCTTGGTTTGGGTCGGGTCATCAGGGTAGGCATCCTGCTTGTTCGGGACACCATCACCATCGGAATCCTCCCACTCTTGAGGGTCGAGTGGGAATGCATCGTCTCGGTCGTTGTAGCCATCATTATCCGAATCGTACTGCTCGAGAGCGCATCCATCATCGTCGGCGATGCTGGTCATGTTGGTCGCAGGACAATCATCTCGGTTGTCTGTTACACCGTCCATGTCCGTATCTCGTTGACTGGATACACAACCGTTGGCATCGAGTGATGGATCTGGATTGGTCATTGGGCAGAGGTCAAACGCGTTGTTGATGGTATCTCCATCGTCATCGAGTTGACTTGCTCCACAACCATCGGCATCTGGTGCTTCACCTGCAGGTGTCGCTGGACAGATGTCCTCGTTGTTGTAGACGCCGTCCATGTCGTCATCAAGTTGAGCGGAACTGCAACCGTTCTCATCGACCAAAGCCAATGGTGCGGTTCCAGCACACGTATCGACTGCATCTGAAACACCATCGTTGTCACCGTCCTTCTGCGTGTCGGAACAACCGTTGGCATCGACGTTTTCGCCAGCAGGTGTTGAACCACAAAGATCGTCACTGTCAGCAACCATGTCACTGTCTTGGTCACGCTCTTCTGCTGAACAGCCGAAGATGTTGGCAGTACTACCGGTCGGTGTTGTAGGACACTGATCGATGTCATCGGTGATGCCATCGCCGTCAGTATCCTTCTCGGAGTCGGCACAACCTGTTGCATCGACGGTTGAACCGAGCGGTGTAGCTACACAATCATCGTAAGCATCTTTCACACCGTCAAGGTCACCATCGAGTTCCGTGTCTGAGCAGCCATTGAAATTGACCGTTTCTCCAGCAGGTGTGTTTGGACAGACATCGAGGTTGTTGGAAACACCATCGCCGTCGTCATCAAGTTGGGTATCGGAACATCCTGTTGAGTCAACTGTTTGTCCAAACGGTGTGTTTGGGCAGAGGTCAGGGTTGTTGCCATTGGCGTTATCGCCGTAGCCGTCTCCGTCAATGTCGCTCCATTGCGTGTTGTCGTTCGGGAATCTGTCAGCGTCCTTTCCACCTTGGTTGTCACCGTATCCGTCTCCGTCAGCATCTGACCATTGTGTGCCATCAGTCGGGAACGCATCTGGATTGTTTCCTGCTTGGTTGTCACCGTAGCCATCGTTGTCTTGGTCGGACCATTGCGTGCCATCGGTAGGGAACCGATCGCCGTTGTTTCCGTTACGGTTGTCACCATATCCGTCTCCATCGGAATCTGCCCATTGTGTTGCATCAGTCGGGAACGCATCTGGGTTTGTACCGCTTTGATTGTCGCCGTATCCATCACCGTCTTGGTCGGACCACTGTGTTGCATCATTCGGGAATGCATCACCATTGGTTCCGGCTGGGTTATCGCCGTAACCATCCCCATCGGAGTCAAACCACTGGGAACTGTCGTTGGTCCAAAGGTCTGCATTGTTTCCTGTTGGGTTGTCGCCGTAGCCGTCACCATCCATGTCGTTCCATTGGGTGGAATCGGTAGGGAAGGCATCTGGATAGGTTCCGTTTGGATTGTCACCGTATCCATCACCATCTTGATCGGACCATTGCGTGGAATCCGATGGGAATGCATCGGAGTTGTTTCCTGTTGGGTTGTCACCGTATCCATCACCATCTTGGTCGGTCCATTGCGAGGAATCGTTGACGAATTGATCAACATCATCGTTCACACCGTCTCCATCGGTATCTCGCTGACTTGGAGCGCATCCGTATTGGTCGACCAAAGAGCCAGCAGGGCTGGATGGGCACTGATCAAGTTCGTTGGCAACACCGTCAAAGTCGGAATCGAAGGTCAGTGTGAAACAGGACAAATCGCCAATGCGTTGTGTTCCATCTGCCTCGTACAACTCTGCAAGAGCACAATAGGTTCCTGAGGCGGTCGGTGTTGTGTAATTCCAGGTGCCGAAACTCATGCCCTGATAGGTAGCTGTAACGGTGGTCAGTGGTGATTGTGCAACAGTTGCGTTTCCTGAGTCAAGAATCTTGATTCGATATTTGTAGGTGTCACCGACAACGAGGTCGAGACCTCGTGTAGTCACATCATTGGTCGTTGAATTGACGCTTGAGGAAACACTGCTGATGACGATTGACGGAAGCTGTGGGATGAAGAAGTCGTCACCAAACGCACTGAAGTTCTCGTTGTTTTCGAGATTGATGACCGTTCCATTGACACTGAGAACGGCAACAAATCCATGGAAGTTCGAGGTTGTTGGACCTGCCCATGTGATGTTGTAATCTCGAGTTTCCGATTGAGCGGTAAAGGTGTAAACGTCCTCATCGATCACTGAAGCGTTGAGGCCAGCATAGACGCTGTTGTTGTTGGCGAGGTATGCTGCATAGAAGAGCGAATCATCAAACACCATCCACTGAAGATCGTAATCGGTTCCAATGCTAAGATTCGTGAGATTGATTTCTCCCGTTGTCGAAGATGTTGCTTCAATTGCCAACATATCGATGTCGAGTTCATCGAATCCAGTCGCAATGAGGTTGCCGTTTGCATCGTAGAGAAGTGTAAGCACCTCAAGGGTTGATTGGTTGTTCTCAAGGGTGTAGTTAACCCCGAACGAGTAGGTCGATGAGTTCGATGAGTTGAATGTTCCATTTCCGAGGGTGTAGGAAACGGATGTGTTTCCAATCATCGATTGGGTGAGAACCGTCGTGTAGTTGTAGGTCGTGTTCGATTGCAATCCAGCAAAGGACACGGTTGCATTCGTACTGTTGACAATGTTCACGTATGCCAATTCGAGGCTTTGACCGCCGCCGGGGTTGTCGGTTTCAATCGTAATGTTGTATGTAATCGGGTTTGTGGTTCCTCCAAAGCCGATGTATGGAAAAACCTCGACGTAGGATGTGACATTTTGTGTTGCCGTGAAGGTCAATAATTCGTTGTCTGAGACGGATGTTCCAGCTGCTAGGAAACTACCGTTGACATCATCCCATCCGACATCCACATCTTGAATGGCGTGCGAAAAGGTCACATTCACGTAGTACGTAACACCTGTTACCAACTGGACTTCAAAGAAATCAACATCGGTTGAGGAATGAAGCGAAAGGTCGGTACAGGAAATAGGTAGGACACTTGCAGGTGATGCGGTTGATTGCGCATCGTTGACTTCAAGTGCATCCGCTACAATGTTGCCTGCTGCGTTGGTTCCAGCACCAATGCATGGGTTTGGAAGACTGGTTGTTGGTGGGTTTGACGAACTCCACCCGGTCCATGTACCGCTGTTCGCAGTTCCACTACCACCAGAGGAACCTGCGCTTCCTGATGATCCAGTTCCGTATGGAGCACCGCCTGAGCCGCCGATTCCGCCGCTTGAAGAGATGGTGGATGTGGATGAAATCAGCAGGTTCGCTGCACTGTTGGCACGGATGTCTATCGCTCCTCCAGAGCCACCGCCACCGCCTTGGCCGCCATGATAGAGGCCGATGCATGCTGAGCCTGGTGCGCAGAATCCATCTGCTCCGTCTCCTCCATTACCGCCTTCGGCGAGAATTGAACCACCGCTTGATCCGCCGACAGTAAGTTCATTGGCTCGCATGATGATGCTCCCTCCAGAACCTGCACCAGCGCCCGAGCCGCCGTTACCTGACCCATTTTGGTAGGTGTAGCCTTGTTCTCCATCTTGCCCAGAGGCATCGACTGTTCCGTAAATTTCAATCACATCTGCGTAGATGACAATACGTCCTCCACCAATTCCACCTGCAGAGACTAGGGTTCCAGTTGAATCAGAGACAGTACCGCCCTCGGAACCGGTTTCGTTTCCTGCCCCAAAGCTCGAACCACCGTTACTTGTGGTTCCACTTGAACTTGAACTTCCGCCATTGCCGCCACTGGATGTGTGACCTGCTCCGCCACCTCCATTGCCAATGTAGCTTGCTGACATTTGGACAGAGCCACCAACGCCTTGCGTGCTGGTTGGTTGGTCGTAGGCGACGATGGATGCACCGTTCATGACCGTCAGTGTGTTAACGCTGAGAATGAGGTCTCCAGTTGCGACAATCGAGCCGCACGAAACGATACCGCAGCCGATGTAGAGGTCGTCATAGGACTGTGTACCGTTGAGGTAAGTCGTGTTCAACACCGTCAGGTTTGTTGTACCTGCAGTGGGTGGCCCCGCTTTTACGGTGTCCTCATTTGTCAGTAGGGTTGGAGCTGAAAGAGAAAATGAGATTGTGCACATCATGAAGGTGCTGATGATGACCAAAATTTTCTGCGATAGGGCGTTTTGTCGTTCCGACATAAACGAAACTAGGCACAGTTGTTTATGTATGTCACCCTCAAATCGCAGTAGGTGCAACGTGGCCATCGCTTTTGTCGTCCGGTTTTCGGACTCGTGACCATACGCCGTTCATCAGTTCGTCATGGTGATTGTTGCAATAGTGGAAACGGCGGTAAGCTTCTCGGAATGAGTATGCTTTCTTGCCCGTAGCGACGAGGTATCCCTCAGGAGAAAGTCGTGAGATGATAACGCCGACTTCTCCACACCCAGGATAATCACACGCCGGTCCGTCGCTCATACACATACCTCGCCTTCATACATCTTGAAGTGTTGCTTCTTAATCCTCATCTTCGGTTGGTTCTGGTTCGATGACAACGAGTGGAACATTGGCTTCGATCGCTTGTCCTTCTTCACAGGCAACATTGATGACCGTTCCATCAACCGGTGCTTGTATCTCGTTTTGCATTTTCATCGCTTCGAGAATGAGAATAACTTGGCCTTCTTTGACAACATCACCTTCTTTGACTTCGACCGTTACGACCTTGCCAGGAATGTTCGCTGAAACCGTTCCTGATTTCTTCTTCTTTGAACCGCCGCCTCGGCGAGCACGTGGTGCTGCTTGTGCGTTTGGAATTTCAACGGTGAAGGTTTGGCCTTCGACCGTTGCATCGTAACTTCCGTCATCGTTGATGGTAATCTCAACTTCGAGTTCTTCACCGTTGATCTTGACTGTACGCTTTTCTGTCATCGTATCATCTCCAAGGGCTTCTGTTGCTTCGATAATGCATGAGCGAGGAACGGCCCATGTTCATTCTTCGATGGTCTTGTGACCACGCTTCACCACGTTGACGTCCTCGCTGCGATGCATCATCGCCGGTTTCAACAAGGCTGAGAACTGCTGCAAGAGCAGCCATTCGTCGTGTTGCTTCGTCGGCCATGGTCATGCCTCACAATGGGATGTTTCCGTGCTTCTTAGCAGGACGAATCTCTTCTTTTTCAAGCAACATGAGCAAGGCTCGTGAAAGACGAGAACGGGTCTCACTTGGCTCGATTACATCATCGATGTAACCCATGGCTGCTGCTTTGTATGGATTGGCAAAGGTATCGGTGAAATCTTGGACCAAACGCTCACGTTCTTGCTCTTGGTTTCGAGCATTCTTGATGCGTCGGCGATGAATGATCTCAACTGCTCCATCTGCACCCATGACGGCAAGTTCAGCACTTGGCCAAGCCACGTTGTAATCGCCTCGGATGTGTTTCGAAGACATAACATCGTACGCACCACCGTAGGCTTTTCGAAGGATCACTGTCAGTTTTGGAACGGTCGCCTCTGCATAGGCATAGAGCAACTTTGCACCGTGTCGAATGATACCACCCCACTCTTGGTTGGTCCCTGGCAAGAATCCGGGAACGTCCTCAAAGGTGAGGATTGGAATGTTGAAGGCATCACAAAAGCGAACGAAGCGAGCAGCTTTGTCGCTTGCATCAATATCGAGGCATCCTGCCAAGACTTTCGGTTGATTGGCAACGACGCCGACGGTGTGCCCAGCAAGATGGCCAAATCCGCAAACGATGTTCATGGCATAATCCGCTTGAACTTCCAAAAAGCCTCCATCATCGAGGACTTCTCGAACGACGTCTGTAACATCGTACGGTTTGTTCGTGTCTTCTGGAATCAAGTCGGTCAAGGCATCACATGATCGGTCTGGACTATCTGATGTCTTTCGTACTGGCGCTCGATCCATGTTGTTCGAGGGGAACATGTCACAGAGATCTCGAGCGAGTTGGATGGCTGCATCATCGCTGTCTGCAGTGAAGTGTGAAACACCCGATTTCGAGGCGTGCGTCATTGCTCCACCAAGATCCTCGAAGGAAACAACCTCGTTGGTAACGGTTTTGATGACTTCTGGACCGGTGATGAACATGTGTGCTGTTTTGTCGACCATGATGACAAAGTCAGTGATCGCAGGACTGTACACCGCACCGCCTGCACATGGCCCCATGATGACGCTGATTTGTGGTACAACACCCGATGCACGTACATTTCGGAAGAAAATTTCAGCATAGGAGCCGAGCGATGCAACACCTTCCTGGATCCGTGCACCACCAGAGTCGTTGAGGCCAATCACAGGACGGCCTGTTTTGAGAGCCATGTCGAGAACCTTGCAAATCTTGAGTCCATGCATCTCTCCCAAGGAACCACCATAGACGGTGAAATCTTGTGCGAAAGCGAAGACTTCACGACCGTTGATTTTGCCATGGCCAGTAACTACTCCATCGCCAGGAATGACGTTCTTGTCCATGTCGAAATCTCTGCATCGATGTTCAACGAGCGCATCAATTTCCTGGAATGTACCTTCATCGAGCAACATGTCGAGACGTTCTCTTGCCGTCATCTTTCCTCGATTGTGTTGAGCATCGATGCGAGCCTGGCCACCACCAGCTTCGCTTCGAGCCTTTCGAGCACGCAGGTCATTGAGACGTTGTTCCGTGGATGACAGACTTCTCACCGACACTGGGTTGGGCATAACGCCCTTATTCGTTGCCCTTCAAAAAACCGCTAAGCATCAACCTTCAGAGGCCCTGAATTGGACCATTTCCCAATCGTCTTTTCCTGCAGGCGGTTCCTGCCAATCAGGATCGCCTGGCAGAATCAAACCATTTCCGATCGAGGCCATTTCCATGGCGAGGGCTTGATGCGCCTGAATCAGTGACTCCCACTCGATTTGACCACTACGGAGTTTGAACCACAATCGCAGGTTCTTCCACGATTTGCTAAGACGTTGATACAGTTTAAGATGCAATCGGGCTGATACCGGCCACCAAAACAGCAGGATGACAGATACGAGCATCCATGGAATTGCTGCGAGAACCGGTAGGATGAATCCCGGCAAATTGACCTCTTGGAGTGGTGATGATGCAGAGGCAATGAACCATCCGAGTGTGATGGCACAAAACAACCACCATATCGGATACAAGCCGATGGAATAGAGGAGTTTCATCGAACCGACGCCTGCTTTGTTTTCTTGTTTACTCGCCTTCATTGAAACAAAGAATCGAACAAAAAGATAGGGGACGCCCGTTGCAATCATGGCAGACCACGTGACAAAACCAAGCATCCATGATGCAGACCAGAGCCACAATGCCAAATTCTTGACAAAGGCTTTCTTCGAAATCTTCTTTCTTCGATCTTGCAATTCCCATGAACGCAATTGAATGCGTTCCATCTCTTTGTGATGTTCTTTGAATTTCGTCTCTATTTCCACTGTACGTTCTGGGTCGTTGACTGAGTAATATTGCCACGCTGCACGAACACGTCGAGAACCGAGGACAGCCTCATCGTAACTGATTTTGGAAACGTTTTCACCGCTTCGAATGGTGTGAATCATTCGACGTGCACGCCACACCAATTCACGGTCCTCCCATGATTCTTGAGCATGGCTGGTTCGATTGATTTCTGTTTGTAGAAGGGACGTTACCTCGCTGCACCATGCGCGGTCGTGTGCTTGTTCTCCGTGTTGAGCGAGCTCATCTTCAGACGGTCGTGGTGCACCCTCTGCTTGGGGCAAGGGAGGTGCTTCAAGAGGTCGATTGATTTGCAAACTCACACGTTCTCGAAATGAATGTTGATCGCTGTAATGCAATCCTATTGGGACGATGTTTGGCGTCGGTTTACCGGCTGCAACCGCTCTGCGATGTGCCTCAAGAAGAATTCGTGCTGCTCCGGTTTTCAATTCAACTGCATAGGATTCTGTGTGGCTCAATCCCTCTGGAAAGATGGCGATTCGTTCACCGTTTGCAACGAGTTCAGCCAACGTATCGATGAGTTTTGAATTGGCCTTTTTTCGTTCTTCCGGGCTGGCGACGCCATCTTGTTCACGCTCGACAGGTTGGACATCAATCCACTTCATAATTCGAGAGAGGACTGGAATCTTGAACAGCGTCGATTTTGCTGCAAACGTCAATCCACCTGGGAGGGCAGCCATCATGAGCATCGGATCGATGAGGCCCCCCGGATGCCATGCCGTGTAGATGATTCCACCCTCCTCTGGAAGGGTATCAACATCAACGGTTGAGATCTCACGAAACCATGTTTCCATGATGGCGCGATTGACTCTTCGAACCCTGAGATAGCCTTTGCTGGGTTGGAGATGAGGGGGGTCCGCCTCCCAAGGCATGACGGTGGATGACAGGACTGACATTTGATATCATCCCCGAATCTTTGTGCTATCATGGATTCGAACGACTCTTTCATAACCATCAGTCCAATGGATGCATCATGGACCAACCACTTCGTATTGTCATCGCAAAGCCCGGGCTCGATGGACACGACCGCGGTGCAAAGGTCGTAGCACGTGCCCTTCGAGATGCTGGTCACGAAGTCATTTACACAGGATTACGCCGAACACCTGAGCAGATTATTGAAACGGTTCGTGATGAGGACGCTATCCTGCTTGGCCT
>JAAZUV010000118.1 GCA_018623995.1 Methanobacteriota archaeon | reverse complement strand
GGAACCATTCGGTTCGTCGGAAAGATGGAGTCTTCTTCTTCTGGGCTGCTCGAAGAGCAAGGGCTTCTTGCGTTGCTTCATCGAGAACTGGTTTTTGTTTCGCAACGTGGACACCGTCCTCGTCATCATCCCAGTCATCATCGTCTTCGAAGAAATCGTCATCGTTTTCTTCAGCATCGGATGCTGCTGCTTCTGTTTCTTCGACAGGCGCATCGTCTTGCTCAGCAGCACCAGCGAGGCGCTCAATGAGATCTGCCTTCTTTCCGGAGACAGGGAGTCCTTGCTCCTTGAGCAATTCCTTGAGTTCAGCTACAGTCATATTTTCATAATCGTCTGCCATTCTTCATCACTCCTTGCTGAGACGGTAAATACCGTCCTGGAAAACACGTCGATCTCGCTTCTTGACCGTTGTGCAACGCTCAATGTTTGCTGCAGTTTGGCCAACGAGTTCCTTGTCGATTCCTGAAACTGTAATCTCAACCTTGTTGCTGACTTTCACGTCAACACCTGGAAGGATGTCTGCGGAACGTGGAACCTTTTCACCAAAGTAGTTGTTGACAACAAAGTTCTGTCCTTGGACAGCCAGCGTCATTGGGAAGTGAGAGTAGAAGGCCTTCAAGTGGTAGGTGAATCCTTCAGTTACGCCCTTGACCATGTTGTTCAAGTGAGCATTCCATGTTCCTGCCATAGCCTTGTCCTTGCGTCGTGGCAAGTCGGTTCGTACGATGAGACCGCCTCCATCTTGGAGGAGCTCGACTCGAGACGAAACGAAGGCTCGTGAAAGGGAACCGTTTGGTCCTGCAATGGTGACGACGCCATCTTCGCTGAGTGTGGCAGTAACGCCTTCAGGGATGGTTACGTTGTGTTCGATTCTGTCGATTTTTACCATGCTTTTCACCTCAATATACGTAGGCAAGCAACTTGCCGCCGATGCGGGCGTCCTTCGCATCGTAGTGGTTCATGACGCCGGAATTGGTCGTCAGAATGAGAAGACCAAAGTCCTGAGCAGGGAGATAACGTGTCTCCCACTTTTCGAATTCTTGTCGGCGAACACTGTGTCGTGGCTTGACGGTACCGCATCGGTTGATGGTTCCGCGAAGTTGGACGACAAAGACGTCGCCTCGGCCGTCCTCAACACGTGAGTACTCTCCGATGTATCCGGAAGACTGCATAATGTTGAGAACGTTTCCAAGTAGTTTGGAGGCTGGAGTCAATTCAACATCGAATTTTCCAGCTTGTTCTGCGTTGTAAATCTTGACGAGTGCGTCGTTTAATGGATCAAATTGCATTCATAATCACCTCAGTTCATCTTTTTGAAACCGATTTCGTTTCCAACATCGCGGAAACACTGACGGCACAAGCGTAGCCCGTGTCGTCGTATTAGTCCTCGACGTCGCCCACATCGGCGGCATCCAATCGTTCGTCCCATGTATTCTCCATGATCTCGTGCCATTTTCATTCCTCCATGATTTTAATTCCAAAGTTCGACTTGAACCATTCCATGGACTCGTCACGAGTTACGCCATGGCCCTTGCCAACCTTGCTCTTTGCCTTTCGGCGTCGGCTGATACGGTGACCAGGTCGCTCAAGAACGACGTTGATGTCCATACCGTAGATACCGATGTCTGGATCGTATTTTTGCTCTGGGAAATCCGTATAGTCACGGATACCGAACGAGAGGTTTCCTTGTGCGTCAAAGTTCCAGCTTGGGATGGTGTTGTCACGAACCCAGAAAGCGTTGGTCAAGAATTCCTTGATGGAGTCTTGGTCACGCATGGTGGATCGGCAACCGATTGGTGCACCCTCACGGACCTTGAGGTCACGATTCTGAATCTTACCGAGTGTTCGCTGTGGGCGAACACCAGTAACCATTTCGAGAACGTTTTCAGCATTGACCAAACGGTCACCGCCTTCGCCAACACCGATGTTGACGCAGACCTTTGTGATTCGAGGAACGCTCATTGGATTGACGGTCTCGCTCAAGCCTTCACCTCCATGGTTGGGATGTTGGCATCGCCAACAGCAAAGACGTTGACTTCGGTCGTACCGAACTCATCGAATGCGACTTCGTTTGGCATGCTGGATCGCTTGACAATGCGCTCCTTCATGGAAGCCATTTCACCAACGTGTGTACCACCGATAAGGTAGCATCGTACACCGTCTTCGAACTTGATGTGCTCGAGAACTTCTTGGTCAGGCAAGGAGAGCTTAATCGAATCACCAGTGTTGAATTCCTTTGGATCATCAACAAGCATATTTCGGCCGTCGTGGAAGTTGAGTTGCGTCTTACCACCCTTTAGTGTGGTCTTGCCTTCGACTCGAACGAGTTTCCAGGATGCTTCTTCGGCTGAAATCTTGACGTAACGGAGACGGCCGTTGGCATCGAGCATGCATCGGAAATGTTCGTCTCCCAGGGAGAGAACGTCCATGAGACCGACCCCACGTCGAGTGTCCTTGCAAACACGTCCATCGACCTTGATCAGTTCATTGTGAACGATGAATCGAACCTCACGAGCGCTCTGTGCACGTCCAAGGACGTCACGAACGATGAGGTTGACTGGCATGCATCGCTCTAGACTGTGTCCACCTGGACTTGGGCGTGTGACCCAAATGGTGGTCTTTCGTGGAAGAGGCCAGCTTCGTGGCATGGCCAATCGCTTCAAGTGACTGCTGCTACCCATATTGTTCAACTCCTATCCTCGGTCAATTTCTGCACACGCAGCTTGTCTGTCTCATCGAGTTTGATGACGACGACGTTGGAGGCATGGACCGGGACTGCCTCCTCTCTGTTATCGGACTTGGATTGTTTTGCCCCTTCGATGAGGATACGACCCTTGTCAGCATCGATACCGATGACTGGGCCAGTGAGTGGCTCAGCCTTTCGCTTGCCACCGTGACGCTTGCCACCGTGTGAGAAATCTCCACGGATGACACGGACGGTGTCACCTGCACGGACGGTAACAGATCGTACACCTGCGAATCGCTCGTCAGGCTTGTCGAGTTGCAATCGTGCTGAAACTCGCTTGCGCTTGGTGTGCATGGAGGCGTTGTACTGCGCCTTACGCTGCTTTCCTGGTTTACTTGACTTGACCATTCTTCTTCACCTCATACAATTTGTTTCGCTGTTGCAGCGATACGAGGCCAGCGTTCTGCAGCCTCACGGGAAACGGGTCCCTTGATATCCGACCCTTGGACTTCACCCTTGAGATTGGTGATGACACAAGCATTGTCTTCGAATTGTACCCACGTACCATCTGCACGACGGAACGGACGTCGCTGTCGAATGATGACAGCGTTGAACATTTGACGACGGGTGTCTGGTGTACCTTTCTTGACAGAGACCTTGGTCATGTCACCGACGCCACCAGCAGGGTATCGACGCATGGTACCACCGAGCTTGATGACGTTGACAATTTGGACGATCTTTGCGCCTGTGTTATCTGCGACGTGCAAACGAGCCATGGTTGGTAGACCACGTGTTTGTCGACCAGCAATTCCACGCATCAGGCTTCACCTCCAGTCTTTTCGATGACACAGAATGAGACCGTCTTGGAGAGCGGGCGGCATTCCATGACACGGACAGTGTCGCCAATCTCGACGTCACCAATGCAACTTGGAAGGTGTGCACTGAGAGCGCTGGTTCGCTTCTCGAAACGCTCGTACTTCTTCATGTATCGAACGTTGTTACGCTCGATGGTGATTGTCTTCTGCATGCCAACACCGGATACAACGCCCTCGAACATCTGTCCACGTAGGCGTAGGCTTCCATAGAACGGACAGTTTTCATCGCCATCCCATTCGCCTGTTGGTCGTTTTACGTCAATTCCAATTTCTCGCATTTTCATGCCTCCTTGTAGTTGCGACTCATTCGATCTTCGGGTCGTTGCCGCAAGGACGACCCAGATAGGACGGTAGTTCCGTCGTTGAGTGTAAATTGAATCGATGCCTTGCCGAAAACACGCTCTTGGCCGTTTTCGACGATGGTCACCGTCTTTTGTGTCTCATCGATGACGTTTCCAGAGCGTCCGACGAGTGTTGAATCGGTGGATTCAACAACGGTCAGCAGTTGACCAATCCAGGTTGTGTTCATGTCCGTCATCTTATCTCACCTCCACATTGAATCCATTGTTTCGTAGTACATTTGCTGCCTTCTTTTTGTGATCGCCTTGAAGTTCAATGATTCGACCTTTGACAGTTCCCCCGGCAGCGCATTTGTTTTTGAGTAGTTTTGCTAATTCGTTGATGTCGATGGCAACATCGTCAATTCCTTCCACTTTGGTTACGATTTTTCCGTATCTCCTTCGATCGGTGGACAAAATTGCTCGTTGTTGTTCCTTGGCGATTTCTTGGCAGATGCATAGTTCGTCTGGTAGACCACATACACCACAAATTGCCGCCATAGTCGTTCATCACCTCGTGTTCATTCAGTTGTTCCCTAGATGGGTCTTGATTCGTGCAATACTGCGTCGAGTAGCCTTGTAAGCACCCATGTTGGATGGTGTGCCACCAAGCGCTTTCTCAGCTTGCAGTTGGAGAAGTTCGTCTTGCAATTCGAGCAATCGTGCTTCGAGAGCTTCACGGCTCATAGCGGAGATGTCTCGGTTTCGTACGTGACTCACTCTTCCACCTCTTCAGTAGGAGCGTCTTCGCCTTCCTCGCCTGCGGCTTCTCGGATCCTCAACTCCTCATCGGAGAAGATGGAAATCTCGTGAGGCAGACGAACGTCCTTGCGCATGATTTCGACAGTGACACCGATGGTTCCGAGTTTGCGAACGGCAACAGCGTAACCCTTGTCCATGTGCTGGAGTGCAGTCTCACCACAGTACTTGACGTGACCCATGATGAACTTCTGCGTTCGGTTTCGGGAACCTGTGAGTTTACCAGCGACCGTGACGATGACACCACGAGCCCCTTCGGACATGATGTTCTCTGCTGCACTGTTTCCAGCACGGCGGTAGTACCATCCACGTTCGAGGGAAGATGCAATCCACTCTGCCATGACTTGTGCGTTCAGGATGGAGTCCTTCTGCTTGATTTCTTCAACCTTCAGTTGAGGATCGAACAAGTCAAACTCGCTCTTGAGGCGACCCTC
>JAAZUV010000117.1 GCA_018623995.1 Methanobacteriota archaeon | reverse complement strand
CCGAGTTGCTTGATAATCAGCTTCGAAGTCCATGGCTTTGGCATTGTGTCTCAACTCCTTCCATACGAACGTAGGCATCCCTCCGACCAAACTCCCCTATTTAATCGCGACGCGGCTTGTGGCTTTTGCCAATGTTCGAAAATTTGATGATTTTCTGTCAAAACAATGCACCACTTTTCTTATAGTGACTGGGTGCGGCGTAAGGCTATGAATACCTTTACACGAAGTCTGACCATTATCGTCATTGCCTGCATGGTACTGACTCTTCCAACAATGGAAGGAAAGCAAAACGGCATCCACAACCAAGCTGGAAGCGGATGTAGTTGCCATTACAGCGGTGGTTCACCAACGCTCAGTGAGAACTTCCCATCCACCTACACTGCAGGTCAAACATACAACATTCAGATTTCAGTATCTGGAGGCGTATCTGGTAGCAACGGCGGATTCAACGTTGTTGTGGACAAAGGAACACTTTCTATTCCTGGTAGCGGCATCATGTCAGTCAAGGTCGACAGTGCAGGCCAGTCCGCAACACACACAACAAATTCCTATCGTTCTTGGTCCTTTGATTGGACGGCACCAACTACAGGTAGCGGAACGACAAGTGTCGACATCGCCGTCTTGGCAGCGAATGGAAACGGCGCAACGTCCAGTGATGCATGGACATCCTCCTCGATTACCATCCCCGAAGCCGGGCCATCGAACACAGCCCCGACTGCATCGAACGTCTACATCAGCGACATGCCTGGTTCACCCACAGCGATCACACAAGCATACTACGACACTGACCTCTTTGCAAACTATGCATTCAGTGACCCTGATGGTGATGCAGAATCTGGGACCCAAATTCGATGGTTGAAGGGTGGCGTTGAAGTTGCTCAGCACAACGATATCAACCTCTTGAACCAAGGTGCAACATCGATTGGCGATATCTGGACACTGACCATTACACCAAGCGATGGAACCGATTTGGGTGCAAAGGTCACCTCATCAAACTCAGTTGAAATCATCGATTACGATGCGGATGGTGATGGCTACGGAGATCAATCCGACGCCTTCCCAAACGATTCCAACGAGTGGGCTGATTCCGACAGCGACGGTGTTGGTGACAACGCAGACGCCTTCGATGACGACAACACGCAAACAACCGACAGTGATGGTGACGGATATGGTGACAACGCTTCTGGGAACAACCCTGATGCATTCCCGAACGATGCAAACGAATGGCTTGACAGCGACAACGATGGCGTAGGCGACAATGCTGATGCATTCCCGAACGATCCAACCGAAACGGTTGATTCCGACAGTGACGGTGTCGGCGACAACGCCGATGCCTTCCCGAACGATGCATCGGAAACAACAGATTCGGACAACGATGGTGTTGGCAACAATGCTGACGCATTCCCGAACGATCCTACTGAAACCGTCGACTCCGACAGTGATGGCGTTGGCGACAACGCCGATGCATTCCCGAACGATGCATCAGAGACGGCTGACTCCGACCTCGATGGTGTCGGTGACAATGCTGACGCATTCCCGAACGATGCGAGTGAAACGATGGATTCGGATGGGGACAACGTCGGTGACAATGCTGACGCATTCCCGAACGACCCCACTGAAACCATGGACAGCGACGGCGATATGGTCGGCGACAACGCTGACGTGTTCCCGAACGATGCTACTGAAACCAGCGATGCTGATGAAGACATGATTGGTGACAATGCCGATACAGACGATGACAATGATGGCCTCCTTGACACCGAGGAAGCCACGATTGGAACCGATCCGTTCGATGAGGATACAGACGGTGATGAAGTCAACGACAAGGACGATGCATTGCCGCTCGATGCGAGCGAAACCATGGATACCGATGGCGACGGTACGGGAGACAACGCTGATACAGACGACGACAATGACGGTCTGTTCGATCTTGATGAACTCTCGAAGGGAACCGATCGATTGGACCCTGATTCGGATGATGACGGTGTTCTCGATGGTGCTGATGTGTTCCCAATGGATGCGACCGAAACGATGGATTCGGACAACGATGGGGTTGGCGACAACGCAGACGCCTTCCCGAACGACCCTCTCGAAACGGTCGATACAGACGCTGATGGTGTTGGAGACAATGCCGATGCATTCCCTGAAGATGCCAGTGAAACTATGGATAGTGATGGTGATGGCATGGGAGACAATGAGCAAAAGGAACTGGAAGATGAAGCAGCTGCACGCATGCAATTGATGATCATCATCGGTGTCGTTCTCGTTCTCGCTGCTGTTGGAGGCCTTCTCTTCATGCGAAGAAAGAATGGTGATTCAATGGAACCTAAGGAGACAACACCATTGCCTCAGGCCGATCCAATTCAACCTACACAGCAAATGTATGCAACATCGACGCCTGAACCTGTTCAGCCGATGGTCGCTGAACCAACCGTTGAAAATCAATGGACAGATGAGAACGGACACACCTGGAGAAGGATGAGCGACGGTTCGACCTTGTGGTGGAATGGTAACGATTGGCAACAGGCATAGGACTACCTAGACAACATCTAAATCACCCCATGCAAACCAAAAGGCATGCCTCTCATACAACTCATTGGCTTAAGTCGTCATTACGGCGAAGATGAAACGTTGGTCAAAGCCTTGGACAACATCTCGCTCTCGATTGAAGAAGGCGAAATTGTTGCTCTCCTCGGCCCATCTGGTTCTGGAAAGACAACCTTGCTCAATACCATTGCAGCGCTCGATATTCCAACCAATGGTTCCTACCAATTCAATGGCGATGATGTTCCGCTGGGCCATATCGAAAAGATGACCACGTTCCGCCGAGATAATGTTGGCTACATCTTCCAATTTTTCAATCTCTTAGCAGATCTTACCGCACTTGAAAACGTCCTTCTCGTCCAAGATTTGGCAGGTGCTCGAGACAAACAAAAGGCACTCGATTTGCTGGATTCTGTTGGCTTGAAAGGACTCGAAGATCGGTTTCCTTCGCAAATGTCAGGCGGTCAACGCCAGCGTGTTGCTATCGCTCGTGCTCTTGCAAAGAGTCCACGCATTATCCTCGGGGATGAATTGACTGGAAACCTGGACTCTGAAACCTCGAACATGGTCATGGAAGCCTTGATCAAAACCTGCCGAAAAGAGAAGATGACAACCATCTTCGTCACGCATGACCAATCGCTTACTCGATTCGCAACACGCATCGTCCATCTCGACAGTGGCAAAATTGTGGAAGATGAAACGGGTGGGCTCAAGAGCATCGCCATGACGGCGAAGCACACGGCAGAATCCGTAGTTGACAACACGGTTGATGGCGTTAAGAAAATAGGTTCGAAAATCAAAGATATGGCACAATCGATGCTGGAGTGAAGAAGTTGAACACACTGCTGTTACGACGTTTGTCGCGTAGTTTGATGCGAACCAAACTACGCATCCTTACGGTCGTTTTGCTCATCACCATATCGGTCTATGCGGGCATCGTGTTTTCTGAGCATTCCAGAAACGCCGACAGAGTCTACGACGATTTCTATGCAGAAACCAATTTCGCTGATTTGATAGCAACAAGTTACGACATCGAACACAAAGACAACCTCACAAGTGCATGTTCATCCATCGAACACAACAGTTGCGAAACCAGTTTGATTCTCACAGGCCAATCGAAAACGGATACGGATTGGATTGCATCGAAATTCTATGGTATTGAACAAGGAACGGTCAACACACTGTGGAATATTGACGGATCAGTAGCGCCATCCGGTGGTGAGATTGTTATCGATGCGCACTTCGCATTGAACGACGAAATCAACATGGAACTTGGCGATACCATCGACATCATCGTTGGAGAAGGAGGTGTCCAAACGTTCACTGTCATCGGTTTTGCCAACAGTCCACTGGAGTTGTTCTACGCCAATCCAGATTCGATTCTTCCTCAAGAATCAAGCTACGTTGTTGCCTACATGGATGCTGAAGTCCTTGCCGAAATCTCAGGAAATGAACCACTCGCTCGAAACACGCTCAACATCGATTTGGAAGGAACACCTGCCTTCGACTTGAGCGATACCGATGAGAACGAAGGCATTGAACTCCAGGCAACCAAAGATACCCTAACACAGGCCATGAACGAATCAGGTGCTGATGGATACGTCCTCGATCGTGGCCAGTTGAGTGCTGAATTGCTACGACTTGACAAGGACAGTTTGTCGAAATCGATTCCGTTCATTCTTGGAATTCTGTTGTTCATCAGTGGACTTGTTATCGCCGTCTCTCTTGATCGTTTGATTCGGACACAATCGAGAGAAATTGCAGTCTTGCGAACGATTGGAGCATCCACAAGCGATGTCATGGCGGGATACTTGCTGGTTCCACTCGTGCTGGGAGTACCAGGCGTATTGCTCGGTATTCTTCTTGGAACATCATCCATCGGCTCAGGTGCGTTTACGGCATTCTATTTCTCGTTCCTCGGTATTCCTGTTGTTGTCACACACCACTATGCGGACATCATCGCAACCATTTCTCTCTCAGCCCTGTTCATCACCTTCCTGTTTGGTATTCGACCAGCATGGAAAGCAGCTCGATTGCAGCCACTCGACATTCTCGGCCAAGGATCGGATAAGAAACCAAATCGAATCTTGACGAGGATTACCTCTGCTCTTCCTCCCGGCATCGGCCTTGGTTTACGCTCAACCTTCCGCAAGCCTGCTCGATTGCTTGCAACCTTGCTCGCTCTCTCGCTCGCCATGGTCATTCTTGGAGGCAACATGATGTTTGTAGCAGGATTCACTGGAGCGTTTTCAGAAGCGACCGATGCACAAGAAAACTGGGAATACCAAATTGCTGCTTTTCCTTCAGGTCTTGAGAACATCACGGCTTGGGCTGAAGAGAACACAACCGCATTTGAGTTGACCCTCGTTGCACAAGCCAGCATCACAGGGACGACAAAAGGCATCGATCTCAAAGGTAATGATGTTCTTTCTGAACGAGATGATGCACTCCATAGACTGAATCTGCTCGACGGAAATCTCCCTCAAGTAGGGCAATCGCCTGTTGAAGGCATCCTTGATGAGGGATCTGCAGCACTCGAAGGATACAGTGT